>JACRAM010000110.1 GCA_016213405.1 Bacteroidota bacterium | reverse complement strand
AGAAATTAAATTGGTCTTGCAAGGGCAAAAATAGAAAAGTTTTAAATAGTGAAATAGTATATAAAAATCTTCAAAAAAAATTTGGAGATAACACAGAATCTGTCTGCTCAGTGTTCTCTGTGTTAAAGATTTTTTTCATTGGTAATATATCTAAAATCAAGCACATAAACCCTTATTCGGAATAATGTCTATTATTCTTTATTCAGTATTCGATATTGCTTAACTTGGACTTTCTTCCGTTGGATTTTCAGGAGCTGGAGGATTTGCCGAAGGGGTTTCATTTCCGTTTTCCTCCTGCGCTTCCACATCCACTTTTGCCACGGCTGCAATTTCATCTCCATCCGCTAAATCAATCACACGCACGCCCTGAGTGGCTCTTCCTTTTTCTTTGAGATCAGAAACTGCCATGCGAATAGTGATTCCGTTGGTGGTGATAATCATCAGGTCGTCTTTATCCGTTACATCGCGTATGGCTATGAGGTTGCCTGTCTTCTCTGTGATGTTGATGGTGCGCACTCCTTTTCCTCCTCTGTTTGTTATTCGGTATTCATCCACCGGTGTGCGCTTGCCATAACCTTTTTCAGAAACTACCAATACGGTTTGCTCAAGATGTTTTATACAAATCATTCCTATCACTTTATCGTCTTTCATTTCTTCATTCAATCTGATTCCGCGCACTCCGGCTGCTGTTCTTCCGCTTGGGCGAATTTTTCCTTCAGGGAAGCGAACGGCTTTTCCTGATTTAAGGGCAATCATTATTTCAGATTTTCCGTCTGTAAGCTTTGCTGCTATCAATACATCTTTTGCTTCTTCGTCAATTTTTATGGCATGAATTCCATTCGCGCGCGGGCGTGAATATTGTTCAAGCGTGGTTTTCTTGATGGTGCCTTGTTGGGTGCACATCACCACGAAATGATTATTGATGTATTCCGCATCCGTAATTGATTTCACGTTAACAAACGCCTTCACTTTATCATCGGGCGGAATTTGAATTACGTTTTGAAGTGCTCTGCCTTTTGTTGTTTTTGTTCCTTCGGGAATTTCATAGCACCTGAGCCAGAAGCATCTTCCTTTTTCGGTGAAGAACAAAAGATAATTATGCGTGCTGGCAACAAACATGTGTTCGAGAAAATCTTCTTCGCGGGTGGCGCTTCCTTTTGAACCTTTGCCTCCCCTCCCCTGCTTGCGGTATTCCTTTAAATCGGTGCGCTTGATGTAGCCCATGTGAGAAATGGTAACTACCACTTTTTCATCGGGGATAAGCGCTTCCATGTTCATCTCGTCAGCCGCATACACCACTTCGGTTCTGCGCTCGTCACCGTATTTTTCTTTTACTTCATTGAGTTCGTTCTTGATAATTTCATAGCGGAGAATTTCATCGCCCAGAACATCTTTTAAGAACGCAATCATTTTCATCAGGTCTTCGTACTCGGCACGTATCTTGTCGCGCTCAAGTCCGGTGAGAACTCTCAGGCGTAATTCAAGAATGGCTTTTGCCTGCTCTTCGCTGAATTTAAAACGGGCAATCAATCCTGTTTTTGCCTCATCAGGAGTTTTAGCCGCACGTATGATTTTAATGACTTCATCTAAATTATCAATCGCAATTAAATATCCTTCTAATATATGAGCGCGCTTTTCCGCTTCGGCTAATTCAAATTTGGTTCTGCGCACCACCACCTCGTGCCTGAACTCGACAAAACTTGCTATGAGATGCTTGAGATTTAATAACTGCGGTCTTCCGTTTATGAGTGCCACATTGTTCACGCTGAAACTGGACTGAAGTTCTGTGCGCTTAAAAAGATTATTGACCACCACTTTTGAAATGGCATCTTTTTTCAGTTCATATACTATGCGCATTCCGTCTCTGTCGGATTCATCGCGGATATCTGAAATGCCTTCAATCACTTTATCTGAAATAAGATTTGCGGTGTCTTCAATCAGCTTGGCTTTATTGATCATGTACGGAATCTCTGAAACGATAATGCGCTCTCTTCCTTTATGTTCTTCAATTTCATACTTGGCACGCATCACCACTCTTCCTCTTCCGGTATGGAATGCTTCTTTCACGCCTTCGAATCCGTAAATAATTCCTCCTGTAGGAAAGTCGGGAGCTTTTACAAATTTCATCAGATCATCCACCGTAATGTCGCGGTTATCAATGTAAGCGATGGTGGCGTTAACTATTTCTGTGAGGTTATGCGGTGGCATGTTGGTTGCCATTCCCACTGCAATGCCTGAAGCGCCATTCACAAGCAGATTCGGAATTCGTGTAGGAAGAACAGTTGGCTCAGTCAACGAATCATCAAAGTTCGGGCGGAAGTCAACGGTATCTTTTTCAATATCAGCAAGCATTTCCTCCGCTATCTTTTTCATTCTCGCTTCGGTGTAACGCATGGCTGCCGGAGGATCTCCATCCACAGAACCGTAGTTGCCTTGTCCGTCAACCAACGGATATCGCAACGACCATGGCTGAGCCATGCGCACCATGGTATCATACACAGATGAATCTCCATGCGGATGGTATTTGCCTAAAACTTCTCCGACAATCCTGGCACTCTTTTTATAGGGGCGGTTGGAGAATACACCTAAGTCCTGCATTCCATAAAGAACTCTGCGGTGCACGGGTTTGAATCCGTCACGCACATCGGGAAGCGCGCGCGATACGATCACCGACATTGAATAATCAATGTAGGCAACCTTCATTTCATCTTCAATATTTACGTTAATGATTTTGTCTTCAGCCATACAAAAAAGGTTTACGGTTTACGGTTTTCTGTCTACGGTTCAACAGCCAATTATACTAAAAGAGTTTTCAGTTTACAGTTTTCTGTTTTTGGTTAGTTTACTCTATTCTTGAACTTTTCTCCTTTGATGGATGATTGGTTTAAATATGAAATTAAACCAGCTGTCATTTTGCTATAAGTATCTGTTTTTGTGTATATGTTTTCAAATATGCTTTCAGAGATATATTCATTATCTAATGAACGATACAATTGCGACTTCAATTCTTCAGCAGAACCTTTTGCTATTGTAAGAAACTGAACAAATTCATTTTTGCCTCCTCTGCCAAATCCTTCCGCGATATTATCCATCATAGAACCGGATGACGCTCGTGCCTGATTTTTTAACTCAAAATCTCTGGCAAATATTCCGATACCGGAAACTTTATAAATTTCTTTTGATATTTCTCGCGCTAACTTCCACGCTTCTATGTCTTCAAACCGTTTGAAACTTGCCATTTTGTATCTTGTATTGAACTGTAAACTGTAAACAGAAAACAGTAAACTTTTGCTGTGAAAATAACCGATTTATCCATGCGATAAATATACTCCAAACCCTTTAATTATGAACATTTTCATGTTGGAAAATATGCTTGCTTTTGACGGGATAGGTGACGTTGCGAAATATACATTTGACCTGTGTGAATATGTTTATTTTTGAGCAGACGTAACATTTCAACCATGACAAGCGTTAAACCCCGTAGGATGTCTTTAGTAAATTACGTAATAAAAAGAACTAAAAGTAAAATCCAACGGGGTAAACCCATGCAACCATCAGCGAGATAAAAACATCATACTCTCAAAACCTATGGAAGCGAAATTCTCACAGCGAGTAAAAGATGTCCTTTCTTTCAGCAGAGAGGAGGCTCTCCGTTTAGGTCATTCCTACATCGGACCTGAGCATCTTTTATTAGGAATGATACGTGAAGGAACTGGCAAGGCAATTAAGATACTGAAAGACCTGAACATCAATCTTTCTGATCTGAGGAAAGAACTTGAAATATCCATTGCCACACCCGGCAAGAAAAGCACTTTCAAATTACAGAACATACAATTGGTGAAACAGGCGGAGCGCGCCATCAAATTCACGCATTTGGAAGCGAGAGAACTGAAAAGCGAATTGATTGGAACGGAACATCTTTTGTTAGCCATATTAAAAGATAATGACAGCATAGCAACCAAATCACTTCATAAATTCAATGTGGATTATGAAGTGGTAAAAGAAAAATTAGAAACAATGAATCCGGAATCCCCTTTATTTGATCCTAAAGCAGAATTTCCCACACAGGCAGATGATGACGATGATGATACATCCTACGGAAGCAATCCGAAGAAAGGCGGTGGCGAATCGCGTTCAAAAACTCCTGTGCTTGATAATTTCGGAAGAGATTTAACCAAAGCGGCAGAAGAAGGCCGCCTCGACCCTATTGTGGGAAGAGAAAAAGAAATTGAACGGGTTTCTCAGATTCTCAGCCGCAGAAAAAAGAACAACCCGATTCTCATAGGAGAACCGGGAGTCGGTAAATCAGCAATTGTAGAAGGTCTTGCGCTCCGGATTACTCAGCGCAAAGTATCACGCGTGTTATTCAACAAGCGTGTTGTGATGCTCGACCTTGCGTCACTGGTAGCGGGGACTAAATATCGCGGTCAGTTTGAAGAACGAATGAAAGCGGTAATGAATGAATTGGAAAAATCACCCGATGTGATTTTGTTCATTGACGAGATTCACACAATTATAGGAGCAGGCGGTGCGTCCGGTTCGCTTGACGCATCCAACATGTTTAAGCCCGCTCTTGCAAGAGGAGAAATTCAGTGCATTGGAGCAACCACTTTAGACGAGTATCGCCAGTACATTGAAAAAGACGGAGCGCTTGACCGCAGGTTTCAGCGCGTGATGATTGAACCTACTTCTGTGGATGAAACCATTCAGATACTTCACAACATTAAATCAAAATACGAAGACCATCATAATGTTACCTATACAGATGATGCTATTAAAGCGTGCGTGAATCTTACTACGCGCTATATGTCTGACAGAAATCTTCCTGACAAAGCGATTGATGCCTTGGATGAATCAGGTTCAAGAATTCACATCATCAACATCAAAGTTCCTGAAAATGTTCTTGAGATAGAGAAGAAGATGGAAGAAATAAAGGATCAGAAAAGCAAAGTGGTGAAAAGCCAGAAGTTTGAAGAAGCGGCACGCCTCCGCGATATTGAAAGACAATTGCTGGAACAATTAGAAGTTGCAAAGAAAGCTTGGGAAGAAGATACCAAAACGCACCGGCAGGTGGTTACAGAAGATAATGTAGCTGAAGTGGTGGCTATGATGACCGGAGTTCCGGTTCAGCGCATCGCGCAGAAGGAAAGTTCACGTCTTGTAAATATGAACGAAGCATTGCAGGACAAAGTTATCGGACAGGAAGCAGCCATTAAAAAAGTAGTGAAAGCTATTCAGCGCAATCGTGCCGGGCTGAAAGATCCGAACAAACCAATCGGTTCGTTCATTTTCCTTGGACCAACCGGTGTAGGAAAAACCCAACTGGCTAAAGAACTTTCAAAATATTTGTTTGATGCCGATGATGCGATGATTCGTATTGACATGAGCGAATACATGGAGAAGTTTGCCGTGTCTCGTTTGATAGGAGCGCCTCCCGGCTATATCGGCTATGAAGAAGGCGGACAACTTACGGAAAAAGTAAGGCGCAAGCCCTACTCCATCATCCTGCTTGATGAAATTGAAAAAGCACACCCTGATGTGTTCAATCTTCTTTTGCAAGTGCTGGATGACGGACAGCTCACCGATTCTCTCGGAAGAAAAGTAGATTTCAAAAACGCCATCATCATCATGACCTCTAACATCGGCACACGCCAGTTAAAAGATTTCGGACAGGGAGTTGGTTTTGCCACTGCGGCAAAAAATGTTTCTGCTGATGGTTTTGCCAAAGGAGTGATTGAAGGAGCGCTGAAGAAAAGTTTTGCTCCTGAGTTTCTGAATCGCATTGATGATGTGGTGGTGTTCAATTCACTCACCAAGGAGCACATCCATAAGATTATTGAAGTGGAACTGGATAAACTTTATAAGCGCGTTGGCACGCTGAACTTTACTATCAAAGTGACAGAAGCCGCTAAGGATTTCATAGTTGACAAAGGATTTGATACTCAATACGGAGCCCGCCCGCTCAAGCGTGCGATTCAGAAATATATTGAAGACCCTCTTGCGGAAGAAATCATCAATGCAGGCGCTGCTGAAGGCGACACCATTGAAATTGACTATGAAAAAGGAGCGGAAGAAGCAACTATAAAAGTGGTGAAGCCGAAAGATTCCGATGGAAAAATCGGAACAGGAAAAAAGACGAAGAAGAAAGAAGAATAAATTTCAAGTAATAAATTAGAAACAAAGGGCAGATGAAAAAAACGTCTGCCTTTTTATTTGAGTTGTCTTATCGGCTTCACTTTACTGATTACTATTTCCTTCAGCTTTTCAAACTCACCATTCTTGAAAAACTTTTTTGGAAAAATATTAAACCTGAATGGATTTATATAAAGGAGAATCATTTCACTTGCCAAAACAGCTTCCTTGTAATGTTCCCACTTCACTTCCGATGACATGGTAGCGCTTTTTCCATTTACACCCGCATCATTGATAATGAAATTATGTGATGCCTGAAAATCCGGCATTCGCCTGAACATCTTTTTTCCCATGGTGCTTATTTTCCAGAAATGATAAACAACAGACAATCCTCCCAGCACGATATAAAACCAAGACAACCATTCGCTTTCTTGCCTGATGTAATCTATGAAGAATAATAACCCGCCTACAACAATAAGGAGAATGCCGAGAATTAAGAGCAGTTTACTTCTTACAGGATAATAGACCTTGTAATGTAGTTCGTAGCTTTTTTGTAAATCTTCAGGCGAATATTTTATGTCAAGTACAATCGGCTCCATTTTAATTAACGCCCGTATAATTAAACGGAGTTATCTTTCTCAACTCTTCTTTCACTTTCTTATCCACTTTAAGAGAATCAATAAAGTGTGAGATTTCCTTTTTACCTAATTTGGAATTAGTGCGGGTGAATTCTTTCAGCGCTTCGTAAGGTTTGGGATATCCTTCTCTTCTTAAAATTGTCTGTATGGCTTCAGCAATTACCGCCCAGTTGTTTTCCAAATCTTTTTCTATTGCTTCTTTGTTCACAATCAGTTTTCCAAATCCTTTCAGAATAGATTTAAAAGAAATGAGTGAATGGGCAAACGGAACTCCGATGTTTCTCAGCACAGTTGAATCGGTTAAATCTCTTTGCAGTCTTGATACAGGAAGTTTAGCGGACAAATGTTCAAAGATGGCATTCGCAATTCCAAGATTTCCTTCCGCGTTTTCAAAATCAATCGGGTTTACTTTATGAGGCATTGCCGATGAACCCACTTCTCCTTTCTTAATCTTCTGCTTAAAATAATTCATCGAAACATAGAGCCAGATATCACGGCATAAATCAATCAGGATGGTGTTGATGCGCTTCATGGCGTCAAACTGCGCGGCAAGATTATCGTAATGCTCAATCTGAGTAGTGTATTGAGAGCGATGCAAACCAAGAGTTTCCTTCACAAACCGGTTGGCGAAGTTTATCCATTTCACATTCGGATACGCTACATGATGCGCGTTAAAATTTCCGGTTGCTCCGCCAAACTTAGCGCAGAAGGGAATTTCAATTAATTGTTTCTTTTGAATTGCCAGTCGTTCTACAAATACTTTTAATTCTTTTCCCAATCGTGTGGGAGATGCGGGCTGCCCGTGCGTGCGTGCGAGCATGGGAATATCTTTCCACGCTTCGCTCAGTGCATTCAGGTCGTTAGTGATTTTTTCAATAAGCGGAATGTACACATGGTTAACGGCATCTTTGAAGAGAAGCGGATTTGCCGTATTGTTAATGTCCTGAGAAGTTAGTCCGAAATGAATGAATTCTTTATGTTTGGAAAACTTCATTGCATCAAACTTTTCCTTGAGGAAATATTCAACCGCTTTCATATCATGATTTGTTGCCGATTCAATCTCTTTAATCTTCTCTGCATCTTTCGGAGAGGATTCCATGTAAACTTTTCTCAGCTTTTCATAATTTTTCTTTCCGAAATCTTTCAGTTGAGGTAAAGGAAGTTCACAAAGAGCGATGAAATATTCCACTTCAACAAACAGGCGGTACTTTATTAAAGCATATTCAGAAAAATAATCCGAGAGTTCTTTGGTCTGTGCGCGGTATCTTCCGTCAATTGGAGAAACAGCAAAAAGGGAAGTATGGTTTTCGCTCATGTGTTTTAGGGTATAGGGTATAGGGTAGATGAGAATGTATTTTTCTTATAGGCATCTCTAAAATCCAAAAATACAAATCCCAAATGACAAATAAATTACAAACTCCAAATTCAAATAGTCAAACAAACAGCAGAAACGAGTTGTTTTGTATTGTTTTGAATTTTGAATTTTGGTCATTGGAGATTATTTGAGATTTGTTTTTTGTTATTTGAGTTTTTAGAGCTTCCTTATACCCTATACCTTTATTTCCTTTTCAGAGCGGAAGACGAGGCTCGAACTCGCGACATCTACCTTGGCAAGGTAGTGCTCTACCAACTGAGCTACTTCCGCTTTTAATCACCTGAGTATATTCAAAGGCGATTGGAATATTTTGTGCAAATTTATAAACTTTATTATACGATGAAGTTGTTCAACCCTGAAAGGGTTGGATGTGAATAGCAGAATATTTTCTATTCACGTTGGACTCCGAAGGCAACCGTAGGTTGCGACCGAAGGTCAGATATAAAAACGAATGACTATGAATACTGAAGAAGAACATAAAGAAGAAGAGTTATTCGATCATAAAAAATTTGTTGTTGATAAAGGACAGGAACCAGTCCGCATTGACAAATATCTTTTCTCTCACATTGCAAATTCTACCCGCACAAGGGTTCAGTATGCCGCTGAAGCGGGCAATATCCATGTGAACGGCAAATCTGTTAAATCAAGTTACAAAGTAAAACCTGAAGATGTTATTACGATAGTTCTCGCCTATCCTCCGAAAGAAATCCATATCACTCCCGAAAATATTCCGCTTGATATTGTTTATGAAGATGATGATTTACTTGTAATAAATAAAAAAGCCGGAATGGTGGTTCACCCAGCTTATGGAAATTATACCGGGACATTGGTGAACGCGTTGCTGTATTACTTAAACCAAGCCCCGACCCTAAAGGGCGAAAAAAACAAAAAGCAATCACCTGTACTCCCTTTAGGGCAGGGGCAAGACTCATCTGTCCGCCCCGGATTGGTTCATCGCCTTGATAAAGAAACTTCAGGATTAATTATTATAGCAAAAAATGAATTATCTCTTGCTAAACTGGCTAAGGACATGTTTGACAGAAATATTTCCAGAAGATACGTGGCGCTTGTATGGGGAGAACCGAAAGAAAAAGAAGGCACGGTGAATGTGCACATCGGCAGAAGTCAGAGCGATAGAAAAAAAATGGCTGCTTATCCGGATGGGAATCATGGAAAGGCAGCAATCACACATTACAAACTCATTGAAAGTCTCGGCTATGTTTCGCTGGTAGAATGCAAATTAGAAACAGGGCGCACTCACCAGATTCGCGTACACATGAAACACATCGGGCATACGGTTTTCGGAGATATTGATTACGGTGGCGATAAAGTGTTGAAGAGTTCAGCCAACGCAAAATATAAGGGAATGGTTGAAAAATGTTTTCAGATTTGTTCCCGGCAGGCGCTTCACGCGAAATATCTTTCATTCAAACATCCCACTACAAAAAAGCTTATGGAGTTTGAATCTGATTTGCCTGAAGATATGAAAGAAGTAATCAGCATGTGGAAGAAATTCAAATCCTGATTCCGATTACAAGTACATCATCCACCTGTTCCCTTTCTTTTTTCCATACCTGTAATTTTTCATCCAAACCCTTTTCCTGTTCTTCCATTTTTTTATTCTGCATAGATAAAAGAAGGTCTTTGAATCGTTTCGCCATAAATTTTTTTCCATCGCTGCCGCCAAACTGGTCGGCATACCCATCAGAAAAAAGATAAAAGGAAGTGCTATGGCTCACTGATATTTTGCGTGAAGAAAATTCAAAAGAACTCGCGGCTACTCCGCCAATGGAATAACGGTCTCCCTTTACTTCATGAAATCCTGAAACGTCAAAATAATATATCGGGCGGACTGCGCCAGAATACTGAACTTCTTTTTTCCCGGGATCATAACATAATACAACCATGTCCATTCCATCATACGATGTCCGGTTATTCTCTCCCTGATTCATTGCCTGCAAAACATTTTTATGCAGTTCATTGAGCATTTGTGCCGTATCGGTAATCTGCAGTTCATTTACTATGCGGTGAAGGAAATCATTTCCTATCATGCTCATGAACGCGCCAGGAACCCCGTGCCCGGTACAATCACATGCGGCTACAATCTTTTTATTTCCTACTTCAGCGAAAAAATAAAAATCACCGCTTACAATATCACGTGGCTGGTAAT
Source organism: Bacteroidota bacterium (assembly GCA_016213405.1). Classification (NCBI taxonomy): domain Bacteria; kingdom Pseudomonadati; phylum Bacteroidota; species Bacteroidota bacterium. Next base: position 28,897 of record JACRAM010000110.1, on the reverse strand, counting down.
AGACAAACGATTCCGGAAATAAATTTCTGATAAATTGGCTGGACGGAAGAATAGCTGTTTGTATTCTCTTCGCGTAGTTAATACTGTCCGTGATGTCTTTATTTTTCTGCTCTATTTCTTCTTTCTGAAGCGTAATGGCAATGTTTGCCTTTTTCTTTTCCCGGTATCCGAAGTAAACAACAACCATCAGCGCGAGAGAAATTATTCCTCCGAATAAAATTGCATTTCGCTGAATAGTTTTTTGTTTAAGTTCCGACTGGTTCTTTTTTAATTCTGCATTTTTAGCCACCAGTTCTTGTTCTTTTTTTTCGGTTTCGTATATGGTTTGCATACGCGCTATACTTTTTGAGTTTTCCTCGTTCAGCACAGTGTCCTTCACCTGCATGAATAAATTCATGTATTTGTACGCATTCTTTAAATCATTCATTTCAAAATATACTTCATGCAGCACGCTGTATCCTTCCATAATCCTGTTCTTGGCGCCAATTTTTTTTGCAATGTCAATGCTTTGATTCAGATAGTCAATTGCTTTGCGGTATTTTTTCATTTCAAGATTTATACCTCCCAGGTCGAAATAAACAGTTGCAATTCCATCATCGCTTTTCAGTTCTTTGTATATATCCATCGCCCGCATGTAATAACCGATTGCTTCAGGATAATTTTTATTGCGCATCTTCACCGCACCGATGTTTGCGTAGCAGTTTGCCAGCCCGTATGTTTCTCCGAGGTTTTCGAAAATTGCAATGGCTTTCTTAAAATAGTTTTCTGATTTGTTATACTCCAGTTTATCTTTAAAAACATTTCCGAGGTTACTGCAGCAAGTTGCCATGCCCGAGGAGTCAGCCGTTTCAATGCTGATTTGCAATGCGCGGTTGTAGTATTCTATCGCCTTGTCGAAATTGTTCAGATTGTAATACACGATGCCGATATTGGCTGTAACCAACCCGACTTTATTTTTTTTGCCATTACCTTTTTCAAGAAGCCGAAGTGATTGCAAATAATTCTCCAATGCTTTTTCGAAAATACCCTGATAGAGATATACATTTCCCACACCGTTGTATGAACCCGATGTTTTTTCATCCATGCCTGCTTCCTCAAAAATCCGGATTGCCTGTTTGAAATGAAACAGCGCACTGTCATTTTTGTTCTGCTGAAGAAATACGGTTGCGAGATTATGATGCGCCTGTCCGAGGTTTTTCTGGTTATCATACGCTGAAGCCAGACGAAGCGCGTCTTTTCCGTATCGTTCTGCTTTTTCAATATCTGAATAAAGAAAGTCCCAGGTGAGTTCATCAAGAATGTAAAACTTAACGGTGTCCTCTTTTGCATTACTCAATGCTATTTCAAGCGAGTCTGTGTTTTCTGCAATAGAAAATTTACAGATAAACAGGATGAATATCAACAGAGGAAAAAACAATCGTTTCATAATCTGATGTAAATGTAGAAAATCCGACTTCTGTTGCAGATACAATTACAGTGATAAAGAAAGTAAATATTTATCCATGAAAAAAATCATCTCTTTTGGATGATTATACAAACATCTTTCCCGGATTCATAATCCCATTCGGGTCAAAAAGTTTTTTTATTTCTTTTTGAAGCAAGATGGCTTTGGGATGAAAAGCAATGTCCATGTAATTCTTTTGCACCCAGCCGATGCCGTGCTCGCCAGAAATAGTTCCTTTCAGTTCCTTGCAGACAGTAAATATTTCGCGAATAGCTTTGGGAATTTCATTGTTCCAATTGTTGTCAGACATTTCTGCTTTGATAATATTCACGTGTAAGTTTCCATCTCCCGCATGTCCATAGCAAACGGATTTGAAACCGTACTTCTTCCCTATTGCTTTCACGCCAGCCAGAAGTTTTGGCAGTTCAGCGCGGGGAACAACCGTATCTTCTTCCTTGTAAACGGAATGTGATTTTACCGCTTCGCCAAGACACCTTCGCATGCGCCAAAGATTTTCTTTCTGCTCTTCGGTATCTGCAAAAAGAATTTCACCGCATTCATACTTTTCCATTACTTCTGTGATTCGCTCCACCTCTTTCATCATCACTTCTAAATCGTTTCCGTCCACTTCAATAAGAAGAAATGCAGCCCATCCTAAATCCTTCCCAAAGGGAAGGACTTTTTGCCAGTGCACTCCTCCCTTCGGGAGGAGATGGAGGTGGGCAAAATCAATGGCATCACGCTCCATAAATTCCAAAGCAGAAGGGATTACTCCCGCGCGGAAAACTGCTGACACCGCTTCGCTTGCTTTCTCCGCAGAGAAGAAAGGAACCAACATCACTACGTTTTTTTTCGGATGGGGCAGAAGTTTGAAAACAATTTTTGTAATAACTCCAAGAGTTCCTTCACTGCCGACAATAAGTTGAGTTAAATTATATCCGGTAGAATTTTTCAGAACATTTGCTCCTGTCCAGATGATTTCTCCTGTAGGCAGAACCATTTCAAGATTCAGCACATATTCTTTTGTTACGCCATATTTTACTGCTCTTGGTCCTCCGGCACTTTCTGCCAGATTGCCTCCGAGAAAACAACTTCCCCTACTCGATGGATCGGGCGGATAGAACAACCCTTTTTCAATCACCGCTTCCTGAAACACCTGAGTAATGACACCCGGCTCAGCAGTCGCCTGCAAATTACGCTCATCAATTTCAAGAATCTTATTTAATCTTTCAGTGGAAAGAATCACACCACCAAACACAGGCAACGCACCTCCGCTTAATCCGGTTCCTGCTCCGCGGGGAGTTAAAGGAATTAATTCCTTGTTGCACAGTTTCAGAATTTCTGAAATCTGTTCAGCAGAGTTTGGCTTTAGTACAACTTCAGGAAGAAATTTTAAATCCTCTGTTTCATCATGGGAATAGTTTGAAAGAGAATCAGTATCAAATAATACATTTTCTTTTCCGACAATGTTCTGGAACTGCTCTATGTGTTTTGGACTAATCTTTGTGAACATGATTACACCGGTTCAAATACAAGATTACACAGATTATTAACTTCGCAAACAATTCAGTTATAAAAATGTATCAACGATTTTCCTGTCTGCTGCTGCCACTGCTGTTCGCCTCCTGCCTCGCTCCCATCAAATCTTTTGACCATTCCAAAATAGCAGCTGCTCCCGATTATTCTCAGGATAAATACTGGGCTGCGCTTCCCACTAAAAAGGACAGCGCGGATGCACTACCTTATGGTTCTGATATCAAAGACGAACAGGCAAATGCTAAAGTGGATGTGTTCTTTATTTATCCAACTATTTATCTCACCGGCAAACATTGGAATGCGGATGTGAATAAAAAAAGATTGAATCGCAAGATTGACAAAAGCACTATTCGCCACCAGGCAAGCGTATTCAATGAAAGCTGCAAAGTGTATGCACCACGCTATCGTCAGGCAGTGCTTTGGGCTTTTGCCAAACTGGAAGGAAGCGGAAAAAAATCTCTTGACCTCGCTTATGATGATGTGAAAAAAGCCTTTGACTATTATCTGAAGAATTACAACAACGGACGTCCGTTCATTATCGCATCGCACAGCCAGGGCTCATGGCATGCCGAAAAATTGCTTCATGATTATTTTGACAAGGACTCACTGCTCAGGGGGAAATTAATTGCTGCCTACATTATCGGAGGTCCGTTAAAAAAGAATTCATATAAAAATATTCCCGCCAGTGATTCCGCCTCGCAGACCGGATGTTTGGTTTGCTGGAACACAAAGAAATGGGGAGTGAAGAACAATTCTTATCTGGGCAATAATCTTGAATGTGTGAATCCTCTCACGTGGAAACGCGACACTGTTGCCGCTCCAGCCACAAATAATCTTGGAAGTGTTCCCTATGGATTTAAGGGGATAGATAAAGAATATGCCAATGCGAAAATATCTCCCACCGGTTTGCTCTGGGTTCATAAGAAACCAAAAAGAGGATATGTGAATGGCAAAAACTATCACGTGCTTGACTACAATCTTTTCTGGATGAACATAAGGGAAAATGTGAAGTTGAGGGTAGAGATATACCTAAGTCCCTCTCCTTATCCCCCCCAAGGGAAGAGAGAGAAATAATATAGTATCTTCAAACTTTAAAATAATTTTATGCAAAACAGGAATTATTCATTAGCACTCATCACAGCGATTATATTCTCCCTTCCCTTGGGGAAGGGTTGGGGATGGGCTCTTGCTCAGAAAAAGGAAATCACTCTTGAAGACCTTTTCCAGAAAAACACGTTCGCGGTAAAAAGAATTTACGGCATCCGCTCGATGAAGAACGGAGAGCATTACACCACGCAGGGAGCAAATACATTAGAACAATTCATTGTGATGTATGAATACAAAACAGGAAATGCCGTTGATACAGTCTTGAAAAGCAGTTGGATGAAATCCTCCCCCTTCGAGCTTCGCTCCCAACCTTCGGTTGCCTCCAAAGGGGGGCAAACAGCCATTGAGATTGAAGATTACCAGTTCAATGCGGATGAAAGCAAACTGCTTATCTCTTCGGAGTCAGAACAGATTTACCGCCATTCAACCAGAGAAAATTATTATATCTATGACAGAAAAACAAAGGCAACCACTTTTATATCGCAAAACGGAAAACAGATGTATGCGGAGTTTTCTCCTGACGGAAGCAAAATAGGTTTTGTGCGCGACAATAATCTTTTTGTTTATGACATCGCTTCGAAAAAAGAAACACAAGTTACTTCAGATGGAAAAGTCAACAACATCATCAATGGCGCAACAGACTGGGTGTATGAAGAAGAATTTTCTTTTGACAAAGCATGGTTCTGGTCGCCTGACGGAAACAAGATTGCGTATTACCGCTTTGACGAATCCAAGGTGAAAGAATTTTCCATGAACAAGTATGGAACCCTCTACCCTACTGAATACAAATTCAAATATCCAAAGGCGGGAGAAGATAATTCTAAAGTTTCCATTTTTATTTACGATGTGAAGACAGCGCTGAAACAGATGATTGATTTAGGAAACGATTATGAATACATACCGCGAATAAAGTGGACTCAGTTTTTTCAGCCAATGAAAATCGGTTCTGATATTACATTGCCTGTTCTTTCCATTCAGCGCATGAACCGTTTGCAAAACAAATTAGAACTTCTGCTTGCTTACCCTTTCTCCGCGCAAACAACAACTATTCTCACCGAAACCAGCGACACGTACATTGAAATTTCTGACAACTTAACATTCCTTCCAAACGGTAAAGAGTTTATCTGGACAAGCGAGCGGGACGGATACAACCATCTTTATCTTTATAATATTAACGGAGATTTAAATTACCAAATCACAAAAGGAAACTGGGAAGTGACAGAGTTGAAGGGCTATGATGACAAAAAACAAATCATTTATTATTTGTCTGATGAAATATCTCCGAACGAAAAAACCCTTTACTCTATTACATTAGACGGACAGAACAGAAAAAAACTTTCTCCCATTCCGGGAACGGATGATGCGGAATTTAATTCCACCTGCACGTATTACATTCACACGTACACCAACGCAAACCGTCCGCCTGTTACCGTTCTGCGCTCTGCCGATGGCGCGGAAGTTCGCACGCTGGAGGACAACACTGCTTTGCTGAGAAAGTTAAACGACTACAACCTTGTTACCAAAGAGTTTTTCAAATTCAAAACAAGCGATGGAACAGAATTGAACGGGTGGATGATGAAGCCCCCTCAATCCCCCGAAGGGGGAAAAAATAAAAGCACCTCTTTTAATATCCCCCCTTCGGGGGGAGGGGGGGCTTTTCCCGTCCTGATGTTTGTGTATGGCGGACCGGGCGCGAACACCGTGAATGATACATGGGACAGAGATTATTTCTGGTACCAGATGCTTTGCGCCAAAGGATATATTATTGTTTCGGTGGATAACCGCGGCACGGGCGGACGCGGAAAAAAATTCAGAGATTGCACCTACAAGCAGTTGGGAAAATATGAAACCGAAGACCAGATTGAAGCGGCAAAATATTTAGGCACGCTCCCTTATGTTGACAAAAACCGAATCGGCATATGGGGATGGAGCTATGGCGGATACATGAGTTCGCTGTGCATTATGAAAGGCGCGGATATATTCAAGATGGCGATAGCGGTTGCGCCCGTTACCAACTGGATATACTATGATAACATTTATACAGAGAGATATATGGGTTTGCCTAAGGATAACGCTAAAGGGTATGACGACAATTCGCCCATCAATCACGTGGATAAACTAAAAGGAAATTTTCTGCTTGTGCACGGAACAGGCGATGACAATGTGCATTTTCAGAACTCTGCCGAAATGATTTCTGCATTACAGCAGGCAAACAAACAATTCGACCTGATGATTTATCCTGATAAGAACCATAGCATTTACGGAGGCAACACGCGCCTGCATTTGTATACTAAGCTGACGAATTTTGTGTTGGGGAATTTGTAATCAGTCCGTTATTATTAATTTCTCTTTTGCATAGGTTTTATTTTCTTCTGTCAGCCGAATGAAATACAGTCCGCTTGGAAGATTGCCTCGCTCAATGACGAATGGCGAATGACTAATGACTAATGACTTTACTTCCTGCCCGAAACAATTGTAAACTGTGAGAGTTGCGTTGTGTAAAAGATTGTCTGTTTGCAAAGTTGTTTGTGTGGAGAAGGGATTGGGATAAATGTCAATACCTATCTCTATCAAGGTATTTAGAATACCATTAGAACCTATAAACTTCATGACTGTGGCTTTGCCTGAATGTGCTCCGTCTTGGTAAACAACGTAAGGGGTTCCGTTGTCATCAATTTTTATGCAAGTATAAACTACTCCTCCTGCTGAAAATCCTGCATTACCAACATTAATCCAATTAGTTCCGTTAAACTTCATTGCTGTTGCTTTGTAGTTATTTCCATAATCTGAATAAACTACAAGTGGAGTTCCGTTATTGTCAATGGCGATAGATGTACTTAGGGCATAACCAGCAGAGAACCCTGCCGCACCCACAGTAACCCAATTCATACCGTCAAATTTCATAACTGTTGCTTTTCCGGAAATGGAATAATCTCCATAAACTACAAAAGGAGTATTATTACTGTCTATTGCAATTGATGGATTATATGCTGTATCGGCAGAAAAACCTTGTAAACCGACAATAGTCCAGTTTGTACCATCGAATTTCATAACTGTCGCTTTTCTTGAGATGCCTGGGTCTTGATAAACCACGAATGGTGTACCATTATTACTAATCTTTATTTTGGGTCCGTCTACAACTTGGTCAGGAGAAAACCCGGGAGAACCAACATTTACCCAATTTGTACCGTCAAACTTCATTACCGTAGCTTTCCACGAATTTCCACCATCTTGATATGCGACATAAGGAGTTCCGTTTGTGTCCATTGCTATTGAATTATAAAATGCTGCTCCCGCTGAAAACCCGGCAGAACCAACATTCACCCAATTTGTCCCATCAAATTTTTTTACAGTGGCTCTATATGAATTTCCAAAATCCTGATATACCACGAAAGGTTCATTATTATTGTTAATAGCTATATCAGTATAAAATACAGTATCTGTAGAAAATCCAGGAGAACCAACATTTACCCAATTTGTCCCATTATACTTCATAACAGTTGCATTCCATGAATTTCCAAAATCCTGATAAACTACATAAGGAGTGCCATTACCGTCAATTGCTATGGAATTAAAATATGTCTGACCTGCGGAAAAACCAGCAGAACCAACAAGTGCCCACTGAGCATTTATATTTACACTAATAAAAATGAGTGTAGAAGTCAGCAAAATAAATTTCTTTTTCATTCTATGCTAGTTTATTTGTTATTCAATATGTGTAGTGATGTAATTTGTCGCCATAGCATGAACAAAAGGTTTTTCATTGGATTTGAATTACTGTAAAGATACAAAGTAGCTGTCAAAGGTACTGTCTTTTCTTTTTTAGCATTTCTGCTAACTTTTAGATGGATGTACGACAATTTTGCACTTCTCAGCGTTCTCTGCGGGCTGTTTCTTTGCGAACTCTGCGGTAAAGGATGTTAAAAAATACAGTAACCGCAGAGAGCGCGGAGATTTACGCAGAGAACCGCAGAGGAATTGAGATAGGTGCATTTTGTCGTACACCCCTTTTAGATTGTATCTATTAATTTGTGAAAGGTAATTCATAACATGAATTTGTAACTGTTTTTAACAAACTTTTAGATGAGTTATTGAATTCCATCGTCCAAACTCAAAAATGCTTGGGTGAACATTTGCTTTTGCTTATCCAACATTAAATGTTGTTCATATAACATTAAGTGTTGCTCATTCAGCATTAAATGTTATTCATTCATCTTTAAAAGTAATTCATTCAATTTTAAATATCGTTCATTTAAAATAAAATGTTGTTCGTTCAGCTTCAAATGTTATTCGTTCAATTTTTAAGGTTGTTTATACAACATTAACTATCGCGTAAGCAAAAGCAACAAACCTGTTAACATCTTTTAACATTTCTCATATACAATATGGCACAATGCTTGCGTTATAACATTTGAAAAGGAGGTATTTAATCATGGCAAAAAGAAAAAGAAAACAACCCATAATTGTAAGCAAGTCAGAAGTTCGCCTGTCGGCAATGCAGAAGATTGATGAGATGGTATCGCGCACAGTGGATTATGGCGGTAAAGACCGCCCCATTACGCAGAAAGAAATGGAGGAGCAAATTACCAAATGCGAAAAGCTGAATGGAACTTATAATAAGGAGTTGGATGCATCGGATAAAGCGCTCAACGAAGTGCTGGCTGCCGAAGAGAAACTGAAAGCAATGTTTGCTGAAGTTCTCAAAGGTGCCGTATCGGAGTTTGGGCGCGATTCAAGTGAGGTGGAGATGCTGGGCGGCACTCGCACAAGCGAGCGCAGGCGTCCGGTCAGGAAACCGAAAACTTAATCCGAAAAAAAAAATCCCGGAGAAGCACAGTATCCGGGATTTTTTTTTGCCAATTCGACTGAAAGGAGAAATCTCCTACTGCGAGATTCCTCGCTTTACTCCCGATAAATACGGAACAGGTCGGAATGATAGTTTTTAATTTTGTTCCCTATCTTTGCGCAATATGAAAAGTAGTTTTCTTTATTCTTTATTCTTCATTCTGTATTCTGTATTGTCTTTTTCCCAAACCAAAAAGGTAGAACTCCTCCACGCCAACTCGCTCGAGTTTGATGAGAAACTCGGCAAGGATGTGAAACGGCTGATTGGAAATGTGCAGTTCAGGCACGAAGGGGTTTTAATGTCGTGCGACAGCGCTTACCTCTACCCCAATAATAAAATAGACGCATTCAGCAACATTCATATTCAGCAGGGAGATACGCTGAATTTATTCGGGCAATTGCTGAAGTATGATGGCAACACGCGCATGGCTGAAGTTCAGAAAAACATTCGCCTCAGCGATAAAGAAATGACGCTCACCACCGAACAATTATTTTATGACATGCATTCTTCCGTTGCCACTTACACCAGCGGAGGAACCATCGTGAGCAAGCAGAATACGCTCACCAGCCAGAAAGGATATTATCATGCCGATACCAAATCATTTTCCTTCAAGCAGAATGTGGTGCTCACCAATCCTGAATACGTGATGAACAGCGATACGCTGCTTTACAACACGGGTTCAAAAGTTTCTTATTTCTATGGTCCTACAATAATAAAAAGCGATCAGAATTTTATTTATTGCGAAAACGGTTGGTACGATACAGAGAAAAACACTTCGCAGTTCAGCAAAAACTCTTACCTCATTTCTAAAAACCAAAAACTCAAAGGCGACAGCATTGCCTATGACCGGAACAAAGGCATAGGGCAGGCATTCAGGAATGTGAGCATCATTGATACTTCGGAAAGAATAATTATTGCCGGTGATTATGCCATTCATAACGAGGAAACTGAAAAATCAATCATCACAAAAAATGCTTTGCTGAAACAATTTTATGAAGACGATACGCTCTTTCTTCATTCTGATACGCTGTGCGCCATCACTGAATATGCCCTGAATGCCAAACATGAAAAAGACACTTCTCAATCGTGGAGAAAAGTAGTTGCCTATCATCATGTCAAATTTTTTAAAGATGACTTGCAGGGAAAATGTGATTCACTCACCTATTCCGACCGAGATTCTCTGATGAAACTTTTCAAAGCTCCCGTTCTCTGGTCAGAAGCCAATCAGCTGACTGCCGAAAAAATAAATATAAAAATGAGTAACGGAGAAATCAAAAATATGTTCCTTGAAAAGTTGTCAATGATAATTTCAAAAGTTGATACGTCATCGCACACACTGCTTCCCGATAGTTTAGCGAAAAAAGATTCTGCCATGTACAATCAGATAAAGGGAAAGCAGATGACAGGTTATTTCAAGGATAACAATCTCGTAAAAATTTATGTGGAAGGAAACGGGCAGACAATTTATTTTGCCAAGGACAAAGAAAAGATGATTGGTGTGAACAAAGCAGAATGCAGCGACCTGATAATCTATCTGAAAGAAAACGCAGTTGATAATATCACTTTTCTAAAAAAACCAGATGCCACACTTTTCCCTATGAGCGATTACATACCTGACGAATTCAAACTTAAAAATTTTATATGGAGAGAAAATGAGCGCCCGCTTGTGATGCAGGATATTTTCCATTGATAATTTTCTCTCCATCCTATTCAGAAATCCTTACTTTTGCCTCCCAATTTGTGTTCTTAATAATTTTTTTGCCCGGGTGGTGGAATTGGTAGACACGTACGTTTGAGGGGCGTATGCCGCAAGGTGTGCTGGTTCAAGTCCAGTCCCGGGTACATTTTATCTTTATTAAAATTTATTTCTTTAGTTTCAATTAATTCGGGGCGTAGCGAAGCCCGGTATCGCGCCACGTTCGGGACGTGGAGATCGGAGGTTCAAATCCTCTCGCCCCGACTTTACTGTTGAAAAATTATTCTGCTGTTTCCGGTTTCCAGGCAAGATCAAAATACACGCTGAAGCCGAAAAAAATATTCTGAAGCGAACCTTTTTTATCGCTCTCGTCATAGTTCAGTCCCCATTCATCAAGGCAAATATTTTCAGGACGAAAAACATGGTCAATCATGTTGTAGCCGATGATGAACCCCGCGCCAATCCATTCATCCATCATAATAGTATAGCACATGCCAGTGTTCATACTCAGCGCGGACGGATGGGTGTTGTAAGGCATATTGTTTTTGCATTTGATGCGTGTGTAACTCATGAAACTATAGCCGGGAGCAATAAACGGAGAAAATATTCCGCTGCGTGTTGACGTGAAAAGGTCGTAGGTAAGTTTGATTCCAGCCGTGTGATTAGCGAGAATGCTGTGCGGATCTTCAAAAAACTTTGGAAAAATCTGATACTGTGTAAAGGAATAAAATCCTCCAGCATTAAAATGCTTGCCTCCGAAGTTCATGGATAGTCCTGTATTAAACACTCCCGAAAAAGTTTTTTTAAAAGCAGGATTGGATGTTGCTTTGGGTAATTGAAATTCGGCACGAATGGATTTTCTAAGCTTGGGTTTAACCTGAGCGTATCCTGTTAAAATGAAAAAACAAATAATTATTAAAAGTATGCCGGCTGTCCTCTTCATCAAAAAAAATATAATTATTCCATAAACTTTTCCATCACTTCTGTGCTTACGCCTGTATTTGAGTATCCGCCATCATTATAAATATTCTGCATGGTAATCATTCTTGTCAAATCAGAGAACAGGGCAATGCATACATCCGCGCAGGATTCAGAACTGGCATTTCCAATAGGAGAAATCGCATTTGCATAGCTGTAAAAATCTTCAAACCCTTTTATGCCTGCACCAGCGGTTGTTTTTGTCGGTGATTGTGAAACAGTGTTCACTCTTACTTTATTTTTCTTCCCGTAATGATAGCCGAAACTTCTCGCGATGGACTCCAGCATTGCTTTTGCTTCCGCCATGTCATTATAAAAAGGAAATGTTTTTTGTGCTGCTATATAGGTTAATGCAACCACGCTTGCGCCTTCACTGAGCGAATCCAGCTTCATGGCAACGTTCAGCATTTTGTGAAAAGACATAGCCGAAATATCAATGGACTTATGATAGAATTCATAATTGAGTTCCGTGTAAGGGATATTCTTTCTCACGTTGGGCGACATGCCAATGGAATGCAAAACGAAATCAATCTTACCACCAAGAATTTCCTGAGATCGTTGAAACAATAGGGTTAAATCCTCTATGGAGGTTGCGTCTGCAGGAATGATTTCTGATTTAGTTGCATCTGCCAATTTTTGAATTTCTCCCATGCGCATGGCTACAGGCGCGTTGGTAAGCGTAAATATTGCTCCTTGCTGAAAAGAACGTTCAGCCACTTTCCATGCTATGGAATTTGAATCAAGCGCACCCGTAATAATTCCGCGTTTTCCTTTGAGTAAGTTGTTTGGCATAAATGAAAATTTGAACTATGAGCAAATATACATATTGCTTTTGCATCACAGTTTCAGCAATTCCTTCGCGTTCTTTACAGATGCATCTGTAGGTTTTCCTGCGCTCAGCATTTTTGCAATTTCTTTTATGCGCTCTTCTTTTGACAGGAATTTTATTTGCGTGAATGTTCTTTCTGATTTTTCTTCTTTGTAAACCGTGAAATGAGAATTGCCTTTGCTTGCAATTTGCGGAAGGTGAGTAATTGCAACTACTTGCATTGAACCGGACATTCCTAAAATCATTTTTCCCACTTGCTCTGCTACTCCACCGCTCACGCCTGCATCAATTTCATCAAAGATGATGGTGGGTAAAGCTGTATTTGTCGCTATGAGGGATTTGATGCTGAGCATCAGGCGTGAAAGTTCGCCACCCGATGCCACTTTGCTTATTTCTTTAAGACCGCTTCCTTTGTTTGCCGAGAACAGAAATTTTATTTTATCTATTCCCTGCTCAGTCAGCATTTCAAGTAAAATATGTTCAACACGAAACTGAGCGTTCGGCAGGGCGAGGGAAGAAAGCAATGCGCTTACTTCTTTCTCAAGCTTTGGAAGAGATTTTTTTCTCTCGGCAGATATTCTTTTCGCAAGTATGAAAAGTTTTTCACGCATCTTCTCCATTTCCTGCCTCAGTTTATTTATTTCTGTTTCGAGAGATGAATTTTCCCACAACCTTGCCTCGACCTTAGTCTTTACCTCTAATAATGCTTCCACGGAATTTACCTGATGTTTTTTCTGAAGCCGATAGATTTCATCAAGGCGGCTGGTTAATGCTTCCGCTCTTTTAGGATTAAACGAAACTTTTTCAGCAATAGATTCTATTTCACTGGCAATGTCTTTCAGTTCTATATGTGCACTGTTGATGCGCGAAAGCAATTCATAATAAGCAGAATTTAATTTTGAAATTGATGACAACTGCGTTTTATTTTCGTTAAGAGAAGTCAGAATATTCTGCTCTCCTCCATTCAATGCAGTGCTTATTTTTTCAAGAACAGATTTTATTTCCTCAGCATTCTCCAGCACTTTTAGTTCTTCTTCAGTTTTTTCCTGTTCGCCAGCCTGCAGATTCAACTGTTCAAACTCATCAAACTGAAACTGCCAGTAATCGGCATCCATTTTTGATTGTTTTTCTTTCTCAATTAATTCAGCAAGATGCTTTTCAACTTCTTTATATTTTCTGTAATCAGTTTTATATTTCTCAATAGTATCAGCTGTTTTTGCAAAAGCATCCACCACAGATAACTGATAGACCGCTTCGTTAAGTGTAAGCGTTTCATGCTGGGAGTGAATGTCAATTAACTCAAACGACAATTCTCTTAACTGAGCAAGGTTCACAGGCGTATCGTTAATGAATGCGCGTGACTTTCCTTCAGGAGAAACTTCCCTTCGGATCACCGTTTGCTCTGCGTAATCCAGTTCATTTCCGGAGAAAAAACTTTGGATGGAATAATTTTTTATATCAAAGATTACTTCCACAATGCACTTTTTTGTTTTATCCTGAAGTGAAGAAGAATCTGCCCTGCTGCCGGCAATTAATGACAATGCCCCCAAGAGAATTGACTTTCCCGCTCCGGTTTCTCCTGTAATGATAGAAAGTCCTTCAGGGAAATCAATTTCGATTTTCTCTATCAGGGCATAATTCTGTATGGAAAGATGGCGTAGCATTCAGGATGTTCTTCCAAAAATAAAAATAAAAACAGCTGACTCAGATACTAACACACGCTCTGTTGATAATCATTACCCTTGCGTTTTGTTCAGGTTTGATTTATGTCATATCATTGCTTACCAAACTTACGATTATGAAATCAATTTCTGTCAGAACATTGCTTTTTTTGTTTATCACATCAACTTTGGTTTCCTCCTGCGCATTTCTTCATAAGGAAGAGTTTGCGCAAAGAAAATATTATAACTTTCCAAGAACAAAACATTCTAATGAAGGACAAGAAACTGAGCATGCTTCTGTGAAGTTCCAAGATAAAACACAATCTCAAACTATAGTTGGCCAGAGAGAAAATAAATGTTCTGAAACACTCGTATCTGCTTCTATAACACAGAAAGAAATCATTATTGCTCATCCTGAGATAAATATTTATAGTACTGCAGAACCCAAGGTAATAAATACTCTTAAGGCAACTGCGCGCACTGAAGTTTCTGTTAATTACTATAAGAAATCAGACATTCTTAAACACGCAAGAAAAAACCTTTCACATTTTTCTTTTTCAGACGCTGGGTTAATGATGTTTATGATGGTACTTGCTGCAATTTTTATTCCTCCGCTGGGTGTTTATATCAAAGATATGCCAAGTATTACCAATTGGTTTTGGATAACCCTTATTCTCTGCATTCTATCCGGAGGTATTTGGATAGGGGGAATTACTGCCGGTGCAGGACTTTGGTTTATTGCAGCGATCATCGCCCTATTGCATGTGTTTGATATTATTTAGCGATTAAACCATTTGCGGAATATAACGTCAAAGAGCCAAACCGGTTCAACCTTTCGTGTCAGAAGAATTAAGCGATAAAGAATTGCTGGAGCGTTTCCGCCATCCGGATACGCGCAACTATTCTTTTAATCTTCTCGTTCGTAAATACCAGCAAAAAGTTTACTGGCACATTCGCAGAATAGTCATTGACCATGATGATGCTAACGATGTTACGCAGGAAACATTCGTAAAAGTATGGAAGAACCTTGATAACTTCAAAGAAGAAGCGCAGCTCTTCACCTGGATTTACCGCATCGCAACCAATGAAGCGCTTTCTTTTCTGAGAAAGAAGCGAAACAAATTTTTTATTCCTATAATAAATGTTGAGAATAAACTGGCAAATTCGTTAAAAGACGACAACTTCTTCAGCGGAGATGATATTCAACTTAAACTTCAGCAAGCCATATTAAAACTACCTGAGAAACAACGGATTGTGTTTAATATGAAGTATTACGATGAACTAAAGTATGAGGAGATGTCGGCAGTGACCGGAACATCGGTTGGAGCGCTCAAAGCATCGTATCATTTTGCAGTTAAAAAAATTGAAGAATATATAAAGAGCAATTAAACCTTTTCATTTACCAATCATCAAAGAATCAAATGGGCATCAGCAAAGACATAAAAAAGGAAAACAATTTCAAAGTTCCTGAAAATTATTTTGATTATCTCCCGCAGGAGATTATGGAAAGGATTCATTCTACAGAGGTGAAACAAGTTTTTTCTTTAAATCCTGCATTGTCATTTGCATCACTGGCAATTTTATCCGCCATGGCTTTTCTTCTTATTTATTTTTCTCAGAATCCGCCTTCTTCTCAGAATGAGTATGTTCTCACCCAGAATGATATTCAATACATCATAGATAATTCGTCTCTTTATAATATTGATGACAACTCTATTACCGAAGAATATCTTTCAACTAATTCAGCAACGGCATTAACCATTGATGAAAATGTATCTGAAGATGAAATCAAAACCTTTCTTGAAGAAAATATCAATACAAATACTATCATTAACGATCTCTAAAACCCAACAACAATGAAGAACATTATTTCAATTCTATTCATTACTATAACAATGAATGGATTTTCACAAGCTCCTCCACAACCGCCCACGCCTCCATCTCCCCCAACTCCTCCTGATCCTCCTAAAAAAGAAAAAGTGGAGGCGATGCGCATCGGGTTCCTCACGCAAAAACTGGATTTGACTCCTGATGAAGCGCAGAAATTCTGGCCTGTATATAATGAGTTTCAAAAAAAGCGAGAAGAGATTCACAAAAAACGAAGGGAAGAAATCAAGAACGCGAAAGAAAATATTGATTCATTATCCGATAAACAGATTGAAGCACTTGTAGATGGCGAGATGGCATTCAGGCAGAAGAACCTGGATTTGGAAAAAGAATATCATGCAAAGTTTAAATCTGTTCTGCCAATTAAAAAGGTAGCAAAACTTTACCGTGCTGAAGATATGTTTGCGCGCCATCTTCTTGAACAGATATCAGGTAAAGACAATGAAGGCGGGCACGGAGGAAAGAAAAAAGGAATACCTCCACCCGGTCCTATGGAAGAGCATTAATCAGAAATGCCAGGCGATTTTTGTCTGGCATTTTTCATATTCCGAAAAACTGTTCTGGTCAGGTAAATGTATATAAGTGCCACAAGAATGAATTATTGGCAATACAGGAAAATGTATAATTTTGCCATAATAATCTAAAACTCTCCTATGGAAATTGTAACATCAGCACAGGTACTCGGATTTTTTATCTGGTTGTTCTTTATCACAGCAGGAACATTTACACTGATGTTTTTAATCGGGATGATTCCTTTCTGGATTACGATGGCAATCATCAATCGCTTTAGTCCGAAATGGGCTGAGAAGGTTTCCAACTGGATTCTTGAATTCTAATTCTTCAGGTAGTTCATCATCAGACGGGCGGTTTTTTCTGATGCTCCTGCCCCACCCAGATTCTTTTTTAATTGTTCTAACTCAACAATCATTTTACTTCTGTAATTTTTGTCGTTCAGGAGTTTGTTAGTTTCTTTTCTCAGTAAATCTTCATTGAATTCATTCTGGATTAATTCTTTCACTACTTCTTTTCCAATGATGAGATTTACCAGTGAAATGTAATTTACTTTAACCAGCATTTTAGCAATCTGGAAAGAAATCATTCCGCCTTTGTAACACACCACTTCAGGGATTCCGAACAAAGCTGTTTCAAGCGTTGCCGTGCCCGATGTTACGAGTGCAGCAGTTGATTGCTCAAGAAGGTCGTAGGTCTTTCCGAACAGAACTTTCACATCCTGATTTCCAATCAAAGAAGAATAAAAATCTTTTTGCTGGGTGGAAACTCCTGCTGTTACAAATTGATAATCAGAAAAAGATGAACTCATCTTCGCCATTACAGGAAGCATTCTTTCTATTTCCTGCTTTCTGCTTCCTGGAAGAATGGCAACAATTGGCTTTTCATTCAAATTATTTTTTTTTGTAAACTCAGAAAATGAATCCTTTGTTTTTTTTCTCTGCTCCAATGCATCAAGAAGCGGGTGCCCGACAAAATCAACTTCGCAGTCAAACTTTTTGTAGAATTCTTTTTCAAAGGGAAGAATCACAAACATGCGGTCTACATATTTTTTAATGTGATGCACACGCGATTGCTTCCACGCCCACACCTGAGGAGAGATATAGTAAAAAACTTTTATTCCATTCTTTTTTGCAAATTCAGCTATACGGAGATTAAAACCGGGATAATCAACCAGAACAAGAACATCGGGATTGTAAACAAGAATATCTTTTTTACAGAGTTCAATGTTTTTCAGGATGGTGCGGAGGTTAATAATCACTTCGGCAAATCCCATGAATGCAAGTTCCTTGTAATGTTTAACTAATTCACCACTTTGCTCCTTCATCAAATCACCGCCCCAGAAACGAAATGAAGAAGAAGAGTCTAACTTTTTTATTTCACGCATCAGGTTAGATGCATGTAAATCTCCGGACGCTTCGCCAGCTATGAAATAAAATTTCATTTAATATTCTTTTGATACAACACATAACCTGCATAAACGATAGTGGCTAGCAGCACTCCACGCGCACTGTAATTTCGGTTACTCCAGATGAAAAGAAAAAAAATCAGCAGGTTGATAATTACACATAAGCTGATGGAAGACGTGAGAATGCCGTTAGCTAAAAGAATTTTTGTGTAGAACTCTCCAAAGGTCAGATGATTATATCTTACGAGGTAAAAAACAAATAAAGTAAATAAAGGAGCGGATAATCCAATAACGGTTCCGATCCACACGTTGTCAAATTTCTTTTTTATTTTATACTCACTCATTTTCTTTTCTTTTTAAAATTCTTTCCGAATATTTTTTCGGAGTGAGCCATTGCTTTGTAAGCTGTTAAATCAAACTGAACAGGAACAATTGACACATAATGATTATTCACTGCCCACACGTCCGTATCGGTCTTTCCTTTATCATAATCAACAAATTTTCCGGTGAGCCAGAAATACGGATTGCCTGATGGGTCTTTTCGCTCTTCAAATTCTTCCACCCAGTTGGCGCGCGCCTGCCTGCATACTTTCACGCCCTTTATTTCTGAAAGGTGAAGTTTGGGTATGTTCACATTCAGGCAGGTATCTTTCGGCATCCCGTACTTTAATATCTGAGAAGAAATTTCTTTTACGAAATGTTTTGATGCGGAGAAGTCAGCATCAATAGAATAATCAATCAGAGAAAATCCTACAGAAGGAATTCCTTCCACAGCCGCTTCCACCGCTGCCGACATGGTGCCTGAATAAATTACGTTGATGGAAATGTTTGAACCGTGGTTGATTCCGGAAACGCATAAATCAGGTTTGCGCTTCAGCACATTGCTCAATGCCATTTTCACACAATCAACAGGCGTTCCTGACAAACTAAATTCCTGCGAGGCACCATGATATTTTGTTCTGTTAATTCTTATTGTGGAATTAATAGTGATGGCGTGCCCAACTCCCGATTGCGGTTTATCAGGCGCAATCACCACCACTTCCCCGAGTGCTTTCATCGTATCAACAAGAGCCGAAATTCCAGGTGATGTAATCCCATCATCGTTCGTAACAAGAATCAGCGGCTTCTTTGCTGTCATAAATCAGAAAGTATAATTAATACTCAAATAAAATCCTCTTCCGCGGGAAGAGAATCCGCGGATTTCAGAATAAGAAACATTGAAAATATTTTCCACGTGCAGCAGGGCTGAAACATTCTGATTAAATTTTACTCCGGAAATTAAATCAACAAGAGTATATGCCTGTACGGGAGTTTTTCCGAGCGCACCATAGGGACCGAGCATATAATCGTAATACACATCATTTCGTTTTGAAACATACTTGCAGATAGTTTTGAAAAAAACTTTTGAGGAGGGAGAATACGTCAGCGAAATATTTGCGGTGACGGGTCTGCGTGTTAACCCGTCAGCGCGATAACTATTTGTGAGAAATGCTCCGTTTGTGTAGAGTTGAACGTGATTGCTATCAGTCTTCACCCAATCAATATCATTTGCAGAAAAATCCTGATAACCTCTCAAATAGGAAAAGTTTCCAGCCATCAAAAACTTCTTCCCGATTGATCCGTGCGCTTCCAGTTCAATTCCTTCTGTAGTGAGCGTGCCAAGATTAAGATAAGTATCCCCGCGATAATCATTTCTGAACATATCATTACCGAGCGTATCAATACCGATATTTTTATCCCAGAGATAGACATATTCAATGATGTCACTCACCACAGTTCTATAATAAGCAATTCGGATTCCGGTATTGTCATTTATTTTCTGACTTACACCTAACTCTTTCGTGATGGAGGTTTCAGGTCGAAGATTTACGTTTCCTCTTGAAATTGAAGAAGTGAAATCTTTATCAGGAGAATGTAATTGATAAAGCGAAGGCGCATTGTATCCAGAAGAAATATTTATATAGAGGGAAGAAGTTGCAGAAATTTTTATCATCGGGTTAAATTGATATGTGGCGCTGCTTCCGAACGTATTGTTCTTGTTGCTTCTTGCGCCAAGAGAGAGAGAGAACGCCTTTGCTTTTTCAGAAATAATTTCTCCATTCAAATCAGCAAGGAGAAAGAAACTGTTTGTGCGTGAAGCGAGGTTAAGTGAATCCAAATTGCTTTCCCATACAAATCCAGAGGAGTAAGAATAAATCTGCTGGTTCATTGTCTGATCGTTGGAACCACCGCCCAAAACTACGTTGAATGTTTTTTGCTTGAGTTGCAATTGCAATTCGTTGGTAAAGGTTTCTCCTGTGTAAATTCCTTTGTAATAATTCTTATCATAATTTCCCATATTGTCAACAAGTGAAGAGTCGTTCAGCGAAGTTCTGATCAAAGAAGATTTTCCTCCATTGATCGAAATAGTAAAACCGCTATCAACTTTGCATGAAACACTATAGGATACCATGTCTCGTGTAAAGTCTAATGTATAATTATCATCATCGTCAAATTCTCTGTCATCAATATCTGCATTCTTCTCAACACTTTTCTTTGAAACAAAAATATCCCAGCGGTTTGATTTGTATCCGAGTTTTCCTCCGTAATCAAAACGGTTCATTCCGTCTCTATCTCTCTGTATTCCGGGAATTGTGGAAGTATCTATTGTTGCGTCAATGCCGTTGACATTCACATTGTCTAAATTCAGGCGGAAGTAGAATCCACCTTTGCAGGTATAATTAAGTCCGATATTTTCTGAAATCAATGATGTTTCTTCTCCAAAAGTTCCTGCAGTTCCTGCAGCATTGATGCTCAATCCCTGTTTCATTTTTTTGTTTGTGATGATATTCACAACGCCTCCGATTGCAGAAGAGCCATACAATGTGCTGTGTGAACCGCGGACAATTTCAACACGATCAATATCTGAAAGTGAAAGTTCAGAAAGTTCAAGCGAACCGGTAGGTGTGGATGGATCAGAAATTGGAATTCCATCTATGAGAACCACCGATTGATTGCTGTTTGCTCCGCGGATGAATAAACTTTGATTAGCTCCGAAGTTTTGATTTACACCGGTAATATAAATTCCTTCAGCGAGAGAAAGAAGTTCAGCGAGAGAATTGGCACCTGAGTTTTTAATGTCATCAGCAGAAATTACCGAAACGCTTCTGCCAATATCATCCAACTTTTTTTCTGTTCGCGTGGCGGTGACAACCAATTCCTCAAGATGCTTTGCAGAGGAAGTGTCTTCTTCCAGAATTTGTTCCTGATGCGAAACGGTATCTGGCTTTGGGGGAGTTGTCCAAACCGACCTGTTTCTTTGTTGAATAAACTGGGCGTAAGACTGGCTTGCGAATAATAGAATTGTAAGCAATACTGAAAGAATTTGTTTTGCCACAGTAATTTTTGTTTTGTTCCTGTGCAAAGATAAGATTGTTTCCATAATTTTTGTTTTTGTTCCTGCCTCTTCCTTGTTCCACCGCAAAGCAAAAGCAAGAGTTTAACTTGTTTTGTTTTCGGAATGAGAATCAGCGTGAGAAGAGAAAAAGAAAATCACGGAGAGGAATCTTTCTTTCTCTCACCCTTTGCTTTTTCCCGAAGCTCCGAATGAAAGCAACGATGTGGTTTCATTGCTTTTTGCTTTGGCAGGTCTTCTGGCTTGTCCGTTTCTGCGCCTTCCCACTCCTACTCTTTTCGGAACAGTGGCAGTGTAACAGAAACATTTCAATGGACTTACAGCTACGGGAATAGCTCCTGATTTTAACAGGATTCCCTTTTAATCCTGACATTTACAGTCAGGAAACCAATGCAATACGAAAGTATATATTAAATTGAACTGTGCTTTATTCTGCTATCTGTTTTTTATTCACAATCTTATTTCAGAATTTCAAGCCAATCACTAATATGTCATCCACCTGCTCCAAATTTCCTTTCCAGTTTTCAATTGCTTTCTCGAGTATATTTTTTTGTTCCGCCATTGAATTTTCCTGAATGGACAAAAGAAGTTCCTGAAATTGTTTGTGTCTGAATTTTTTTCCATTCTCTCCGCCAAACTGGTCAGTATAGCCGTCTGAAAAAATATAGACGGCATCTCCTTTCTGAAGTTGTATCTCGTGATTAGTAAAAAAGGTTTGCTTTTCATTAACGAATGCGCCAATAGGTTGTTTGTCGGCATTAAATTCTTGCAGGCAATTGTCCCTGATAAGCCAGAGCGGATTAAATGCCCCTGCATATTCAAGAAGGTTATTTTTTTTATCAATGGCGCAGAAAGCTATATCCATTCCATCTTTAATTTCTGCTGAAGATGTATTTTGATGAAGTGTTTTTGCAAGACCTTTATTCAAGGCGTTAAGAATGGCTGCAGGCTTGTTGATGCCGTAATCTTTAACTATTTCATGGAGCAGATCGCTGCCAAGAATACTCATGAATGCGCCCGGCACTCCATGACCGGTACAATCCACCGCTGCAATAAAAACCTGATGCTTCCATTCTTCTATCCAATAAAAATCTCCGCTCACTATATCTCTCGGCATGAAAAGAATAAAATGTTCTGGCAAAACCGTTTTTGCATGACTTTCAGTCGGCAGCATTGCATTCTGGATTCTTTTTGCATAGGAAATGCTATCAGTGACATCTTTGTTTTTCTGGGTTATCTGTGCATTGGCAGTTTCAAGCGCTCGATTTTTTTCTTCTACAAGGTTTTTTTGCTCTTCAAGTATTTTTTCGTGACGCTGAATGTCTTTGTACCTTTTATAGAGAACGCCAAAGCCAAACAATAATCCAACAGACACAACCCATGCAACAATGTGTTTTTGTTCGGAAACAACAGCATTTTGTTTTTCCTGCTCAAGGCGATTAATGAGTTCTTGCTTTTCAATTTCATCTGCCGCCTGACAAAAAACAACAGAGGAGGAAATAAGAAGAGTTAGTATGAATGGAAAAAATGGTTTCATCTTTTTAAAGATAATTCAATTACTGTTTTCAGGATTATTATTTTCCTGTGCAGCCAAAAGTTCCAACTCTCTGCGCTTTCTCTCCGCTTCTTCCTTCGCTTGTATTTTTTGCATTTTCCGGTGAGAGATGTTATGAGATACTTTTATCAATCCCTTTTCCACATAATGATGGATGGGTTTTAAGCTTGACGCCATTGCAATATTAATAAGAATGAAAACAATGGGAAGCCCATGTGTATATTTATTAATAAGCGGATGGAGAAGCACCTCCATAAACTGAAAAAATAAAAGCACACCAACGAAGGCGGCAAAATCAATTGCCTTCACTGAAAGCTGCATGTGACTGGCAATCACTATGAACATAAGTACAATAATTATAATAGAGAAAATCATTAGATACTGTGCATTTTCTTTTCGTTCTAATTCAGCTTCTTCAGTTTCCCGCATCCGCTCTTCTTCCATCTTTTCTTTTTCCGTTTCGTATTTCTGCTGCACGTTTGCCATTTGCTTTGCGTTTTCAGAATTCAGCAAACTGTCGCGGTAATCAACGTATAGCTTATAATGTTCGAGCGACTTCTCAAACAGGTTGAGCGATGTAAAATTTTCGCTTAATGTTTTATGAGCGGTTTTAATTATTTCCAGCATTCTTAAACTGTCTGCCAGCACTAATGCTTTCGTAGCATATTCTGAAGACTGTTTGATGTTATTTTGTTGCTGATATATATCTGCGATAGTTGCCAGCGAGAAAGCAGCAGTGGATTTGTCTCCAATATCTTCGCTGATCATAAGCGCAGAAGAACTGCTTGCCAGTGCTGAATCATATTTATTTTCATGCAAATAAATGATACCCAGATTATTTAAAGTTGCTGCCATATTTTCTTTATCGTCAATTTTATTTTCTATACCCAGCGCTTTGATATAATATCCGCGCGCTTTGGAATAATCCAGTTCAGAATACGTTGTATTTTTCTGTTTTTCAGCAGATGCATGGTAGAGGGCGGCAATCGAATTGTACGATTCTCCAATACCTTGTTCATCTTCTACTTCTTCACGCATTTTCAGCGCTTTCTCATAAAACTCAAGAGCGTTTTTAGTATCGTTCTGTTCTCTATACACATTGCCAATGTTGTGAAGCGCATTTGCAAAGGCATCAGAGGGCTCTCCTTTCTCTTCATAAATCTTCAATGCTATAAAAAAATATTCCAGCGCTTTGTAATAATCACCGTGAGAATAGCAAAGATTTCCCAGGTTGTTGGATGTGCCAGCAATTCCTTTTTCATCGCTAATTTCTTCGCGCAGTTCAAGCGCTTTAACAAAATATTCTTTCGCCTCTTTGTAATTGCTCAAACCGTCATACGCATTTCCGAGGTTGTTGTATGAAGCCGAAATATCTTTTTTATCGCCCAACTCTTTTCTTATTTCAAGCGATTTAAAATGATAGTTCATTGCTTTGTTGTAATCGCTGAAGTTGTAATAAACAACGCCCATATTATTCAATGCCTGCGCTGCACCTTTTTTATATTTTATTTTTTGTGCAAGAGCAAGTGCGCGGTTTCCGTACTCCAGCGCTTTTTCCTGTTCGCTGCTCCAGTTTTTTTTGCACAGCAGGTTGAGCGCGTTTACCGTGCCTGTGTCCTGCGCTCCTGCTTTCACCACGTTTTCCAATGAGTCAGTTTCTGATTGGGAAAACGATGCTTCTAATCCGCTCAGCATGACAGCAAGAAGGAATGAAATAAATAGATAAAAAGGTTTCATGAGAAAATGTTTTGACAAAGGTAAATGTTTTGCACTCGGTAAGGAGGAGTGGAATTTTACTCAAAGAAACGTTTCTTCCGCTTCCGGCACTGAGAGAGAAATAACTTTACAAAAAATCCCGCACACTATTGCACGGGATTTTAAATTCATTGCCGACAAGAATTAATTATTCTTTTACCAGTTTTATTGCTGCGTTTGCATTGCCAGTTATTACATGGAGAATATATATGCCGCTATTCAGATCAGAAATATCTTCGGCTTTATGATACGAACCTGATACTTTACCCTTTTCGATAATTTTTATAGTTTGACCAAGCATGTTTTTGAGTTCAATAGTTATGTTAACCGCACCGTCAATCTCCATTTTGATTTCAAAATTATCATGCACAGGGTTGGGATATACTTCAAAGAAGGAAAGATTTAGCGCTTCAGCAATTCCTGCTGCAATGGCACTTTCATTTACTAAATAACATTCTTTGTTTGCACCATTGCCGGTTGTCCAGTTTCCGCCAGAATATAAAATGCTTCCGCCCGGCAGTTTATGTACAGTGTAATCAGATGCAGTAAAAATGGCAGAGCTTACGGTTCCGGCATAATACCAAGAATTAGTAGCAGGATTAAATACTTCCAGAGCGAGCCTGTCAGCAGCAAAAGTGCCTATTCCATAAATAAGCACTTTGCCGTTTGTGAGATTAATCATTTCATCTGCCACACGATACTGACCCAAGTTGCCAGTGGCAGTGAATGTGTTTGCAGATGGGTCATATACCTCAGAAGTAAATGTAGAAGTGCCACCGGCTATCAGTATTTTTCCGTTTGTCATCAGAATGGCAGTGCAATAATTCCTGGACAAAGTCATCAGATTACTTACTTTGTTCCAAGTGCCGGATGTAACATTGTATATCTCTGCGGTGTCTGACTGTCCACCTGTAACCAAAACATCTCCGTTTGGAAGTTTTGTTGCTGCAAAACCCGCTGACCTTGCAACTTTCATGCTTCCGGTTACTGACCATGTACTTGAAGTTTGGTCATATAATTCGCAAGTGCCACCGGATGAACCGCCCACGGCAAGAATTTTTCCGCTGTTCAAAATAACCGCTCTTGTTTCAGAACGGGCATTTGCCATGCTGTCTGTATAGCTCCACATGCCGGAAGTAACATTGTATATCTCGCATGATTTTAATGAATTGCTGTTCAGGTCTTCCCCACCTATAACAAGCACGTTTCCGTTTGTCAGCAATGCAGAGCCCGGTTCACTTCTCGCTTTCATCATGCTGCCGGTAGTTGCCCAGGAACCTCCGCTATAAAGCTGGGCTGAACTATGCACTGTGTAGCCGGTAAAATTACCGTTGTTGCCGCCAAATACAAGCACTTTGCCGTTGCTCAATAACTGTGATTCATGTCCAACCCGTTGCACAGACATATTTCCGGTTGCAGTAATGAGTTGCGCCATAGCGCTCAGACCGAATGAAATTGTAAAAAAAAGAGTAAAGATTTTTTTCATGATTTTTTGTTTTAGTAGTTTATGATGATTTTATTTCACCTGCTTTTCAAAAATTTTAAAGTGGTCTTTTTTAACTTTCATTTTTGTCATTTCCTTGTTCAGGTCAATGGCTGCGCCTGCGGTGCCTCCCACCAATCCTCCCACTTTCACTCCTGTGCTTTGCGTGTCGTTGGTGTAGCCGAGCACTTTGCCATCTTTCGCTGAAAAGATTTCAAAAGAAAAACTGCTGCCGGAAGTAGGAATCACAATCACAAAAGCAGTTTTTTCATCGGAGTTCAGAATGGCTTCATCAATCTTATCTTTTTTTACCAGTTCAACAGGCGAGGAATATACTTTCTTAATATCTTCAATCTTCAGGTCGGTATTGTTTTCATTTACGAGCAGCGTTAATCCTGTCAGCGCTTTTGCATTCTCCTTATACATGTTGAATATCGGAATGTCTTTTTTCCCATCCAGCTTATAACCCAATTGAAGCTGTATGGATTTGAGGGCGCAGGCAAGGTCGGCTTTATTCGGAAAAGGATTTGCCAGATGCACTCCGTAAACCGGAGGCCCGAGCGGATTTTCATCGCAAAGGCGGATGTTCAGATCGGAGCAAATGTAATCTCCGCCAATAGCCGTGATTTCTTTTGTACCTTCCCTGAACTGATAAGTTGATTTATAAGCCGCGGCATTGGCGCAGTTCACCGTGAATTTATTGTACTCAATGTAGGCGTTGGTTTTATTTTTTGCCTTGGTGAGTTTATCCACTTCGGCTCTTGTTTTGTATTCTATTTTATCGTTGAACTTCCAGAAACCCGTTACGGCATCTTTAATATCCCTGTTGTAATCCTCAATATCTTTTTTATACTGGGCAAGCTGGTCTCCTTCCAATTTTGAAAGAAGTTTTTCATTGGCTTCTTCGGTAACCACAATAAGGGTTCGTTTTTGTATTGCCTGAACATCTTCCTGTTTGGAAGTGCCGGATTGCGCATGAAGAAATGCCGCTGCTGATACAGCAGTGCAAAGCATGATAAGTTTTGTTTTCATTGTTTTATTGTTTTGTTGTGATTGTTTCGTTATTGTTTTACCAAAACGCTGGTGATGGTTGCGCTGCCGTAATAGCCCGATACTGAGTAGGCAATAGTAATGGTATTTCCTGACATAGAACCTGTGGCGCTGACATCATACGTATGCGCAACTTTTATGGTCATATAAAAGGGGCGGTTGGTTACAGTCAGATTGCTTTTATCTACTGTAGTGTAAACGTAATTCCCGTTGTTATTATCCGCATTATGAATTAGCAGTGAGCCAAAATCATTTCCCTTTGCAACCGACACGGAATAGGTTTTAGTGAACACTGAATCGGGGTCATCAATGTTGTTTGCGCTTTTGGTAAAATTAATATTGTCGGTTACGGAATAATTGCCTATGAATTTTGCGGTGCTTTCTGTTCCGCAATCCGTACCTTCATAGCCGGAAAGGCAGTCGCAGGTGCCGTCTTTGCAAATGCCTCCGTTCAAACAATTAGTACTCCGGCAGGGGTCGCGTTTACAGGAATGAACGGAGAGAACTATAACTGCTATGGCAATTAATCTGAATAGTATTTTATTCATTCCTGTTTATCTGTTGACAATGATTTTTTTCGTCAGGGTTCCTTTGTCGGAAGTAATGCGGATAAAATAAGTTCCGGCAGAAAAGTTGGAAACATTTATTTCATCTTGGGTTTTTCCCATTAAAGCGGATTCTAAAACAACTTGCCCATTTACATCGCTGATACTTATTTTTACATCATTGATTCTTTCTTTCATGTTCTTCCTGTCAACAATAAATTTTCCTGAAGTCGGATTAGGAAAAACAGTAATGGCTGATAAAGGATTATTCAATTCATTTACTCCTGCTCCGCCAACCATAAATTTATATACTGTTCCATTAGCGGGGATTCCGTAAAACGCATTTGCATTCATGGACAATACCGGGTTGGAAGGGCTGTTTTCAAGAAAGTCATCTTCAATCATATTGCTGTTCGGAACATACGTATGCCCTACTCCAACGCTAAGCTGAGTGGTGCCGGCATTTGTGATGGAAGTAGATCCGTAGTGCGCTTCAATGATATTGCTCGTTTCATACAGCCAAATCTGAACATTGATATAATCAGCGCTTGCAAGAGAGTTGCCGGCATTTTTCCATTGCACTTTTAAAATTCTGTTTGGAGCAGAACCCGTCACCTGATAAGAAATGGGAGAAAGCGAGGTGGTTGTTCCTTTGTCTTTCATTCCACCAGGGAAAAATAATCCAAAGCCATTAATATAGTACAACTGTTGTGAGCCGTTGTTATAGAATTGCACCGCTCCGCCAACCACACGCATAGCATTGTTCATGTCTCCATACACCTGAAAGTAGGGCAAAAGTGTGGCAATGTCAAGCGCAATATAAGGGTCTGGAGTGGAGCCGCTGTAATTCCAAACGTTGCTGTTGTTTAAAGAAACAGGCGCAGTGAGGTCGGCATACGTGGAGGTGTATTGCGAAAAAGAATAAAAAGGAGTTTGCGCCTTTAAATTAACAACTGCACAGAAAAAAATGGCGGTAAGTGTTGAGAGTAATTTTGTTTTCATTTTTTTGTTTTAGTTTTAGTTGATGATGATTTTTTTGTTTGCTATTTCATTTTCCGATACTACTTGCAATTGATAAATCCCTTTTGCTATTTCAGGAATTTTTATTTCTGTTTTCTTTTCGTTAACGGATGTTTGATAAACTAATTCACCCAGCGTGTTATAGATTTTGATTTGAGATTGCTTCGCTTCGCTCGCAATGACGGTGAAACTT
>JACRAM010000109.1 GCA_016213405.1 Bacteroidota bacterium | reverse complement strand
TTATCACTTGCTTTTGCCTTCGGCTTCCTCCGCACAATGCCTCGCAACATTGCACTTGCTTTCAGCTAACACTTCGCGTTATCAACGTGTGTTCGGGACTTGCACCCTATAGTAAAAGAACATGGATGGCGCACAAATAAAAAGGCGGGAAGTTTTTGTTCCCGCCTTTTTGTTATTGATGCTGAAACAAGTTATTTTGTCTTAATCATGTTTTTAGTAGCAACAATTTTTCCATCTACCACAAGCGAATAGGAATAAATTCCTGAAGCGAGATTTGATGTGGAAAGATTCAGTTCTGCATTTTCTCCTTTGTGAGGAAGTTCTATGTTTTTAATTTTATTACCGAATTCGTCATAGAAGATCATGCTTGCGTTTGCAGATTTCTCTGTAACAAAATAACGGATGATGGTTCCGTCTCCGAACGGATTCGGAAAATTTTGCCAGAGGATTGAATTTTCTGATGCGAGTTCCGCGTCAGTAGATGGAAGATTATTGTTGCCTGTTGTTTTTGAACCGCCTCCCTGAAGCGCGAGAATCTGCGCTTGTTGTTCTTTGATTGCTTCGATTAATACAGGAACTAATCTTCCATAATCCACAGAGTAGAAACCGTTGACATCTGTATGTACCACTTCAGGAATCACTGACTGCACATCCTGCGCAATGACACCGATTTGATGTCCGCTGTCAAACTCATAGCCTGGAGTTTGAACCCAGTTGTAATAAATTCCGTTCAGCGCGTTTACTTTATCAAGCGCAGAAGTTACAGGAGTAACATTTGTTTTCAGACGGCTGTCGGAAGAGGAACTAAAACTAACTGCGGTTTCTCTGCGGATTGGAGTAATGTCTTTCAAGCACTTTGCCGTATCTGTAAACGAAAATACCTGTGACCATGCACCTGTGCCTGCATTGTTTTTTGCGTTCACGCGCCAGTAGAAAGTTGTGGGTATGGTGTCGCACACACTAAAGAAAGTAGTTGTGTCAGTGATACCGTTGTTGTCCAATACTAAATTGCTGAACGTATTATCTTTTGCAATCTGCGCATGATAGAGAACAATACCTTGCGATACGGAATGCCATGTTAATTGTCCTTTGCCGAAGTTGCCCGATGCTCCATCGGCAGGAGAAATTAAAACAGGGGCATTAGGTACTGATGTGGCTTTTGTTAGTGTGCTATCTAATTGCTTGATGGCGCCAATAGCAATGGGAATTACTTCAATATAATTCAGAGTTTTAAAATCAATTCTTGAACTTGTTGTATTGCCCAATGTGTCGTGCATTTCTGGTTGAGTGGCTGTTTTAACTAATTGCGGTATTACAGTTTCAACTTCTTGCGCGGTAAAACCATAATGTGTGCCTGCCGATAAGCTTAAAGCAGGGAACTCTGAAGTCTTAAAATTGAAAGTATTTGGGTTAAGTTGCCGTACTAAGTTTAGTCCATTGAAAGGTGCATTGTTTTCTTTTAACATTGAATCTGAAGTAAAACTAAAAATTCCTATGCCAGCAATATCCCCATTAAAATAACCTGCAGCCCTTCCAGCGCCTGAAGGTGCTTGTGCATATATTGCGTAGTTAGTTGTTGCAAAAACAGGGCTTGGTATAATGAACTGTCCAGAACAATTGTAAGAAGTAGCATGGTCTGCTTGTGCATATACGCCTATATTCTGAGTGCTTAAACCTGGTGAAGCGTCTCCAACAAAGTAACCTCCAGTATTAAATTTTGCTCCTTTCCCTATAGCATTTATTCCATAGGTAATGGTATTGAGGAAACTTGTATTGGGAGGAGGAAATATTGAATTTGTTGCATCTGCGGTAAAAAATCCTCCCCAGTTTACGGTGGCTTCTTGTGCTGTCGCAAGAACCCCTGCAGCATAAGTAGCAGTATTACCATATGCTATTACATCCAGCCCTGTATTTTGTGTAATTGAAGATGGAGGCATATTTTGACCCGCCCCTGTTACCTGTCCCTTAAAGGCACTATTGAAACTTGCACCTACATCACAAAATACTTGTCCTTGTACAGCAGTATTCGATTGACCATGCTGTCCAGAAAGCATAATCCCAAATACTCCAGTTTGACTTAATGCTGGAGCGCTTCCTGTTACTGTACCAACTATTCCATACCTGGCTCCTGGATTATTATTCCAAACTTCAAGTTTTGATCCAGAAAAAATAGGAAATGGAGGATTTGTAAGTCCCATTAAAACTTGGGTTGCGCTATTATAAATCTGGCTATTGCAAAGTTCAGTTGTTGTTGACCATACAGGAACATAATTCACTATGGGTCCTGGACTAATGCATGTGTTAACATTGCC
The DNA here is from genome assembly GCA_016213405.1 of Bacteroidota bacterium. Classification (NCBI taxonomy): domain Bacteria; kingdom Pseudomonadati; phylum Bacteroidota; species Bacteroidota bacterium. The sequence goes on along the minus strand of JACRAM010000109.1, from coordinate 13,962 downwards.
ACCGCCAATACTATTAACAAGAATTACTTTTCCAAATACATCAACGCTTAATACTTTTCCATTAGGTGGCGAGGGAATTGAGCCAGAACCCATTAGAAATAAAGTTAAACCACTTTCACCAATAATGCCAGAATTAATTACTAATTTATTATTAGCATTTGCTAGAGTATTAATGCCGATATTCCCATTGCTACCAATTCGCATTCTTTCAATGTTATTGGTAAAAAACAGTAATGGAGAATTTTCAAGTTGACGTACTTCCGCAATTCCTGTGGCATCGATTCCAACTCTGAAACCATCGGCTGTTGAAGCCATACCAGTTGCATTATTGGTTATTTGCAAATAGGTAGAATTGGCATCATTAATATGCAATATTGCTTTGGGTGTTTGTGTATTTATTCCCATTCCTATTAATGGAGTAATATTTTTTTTACCTCCACCCATTACAGTAAAATAACCAGTGCTTACACTCAACAAATCTTGTAAAATAGGGGTTGTAAAATTTGGTTTCCACCAGAAGGAACCTCCTCCGTTAGTAAATCCAACAGTTTCACCTCTCACTTCCAGTGAACTGTCAATTGTAACATTGTTTACAAAATGTACAACGCTATCGGAACTTACTTTGCCTTTTACTTTCAAATCTTTTTCTACAACAACATTCCCTTGTTTTGTAACTGTTACACGCGTTGAATCACGAGTTATGATTTTGACATCCGCGTTATTGGTAGCACCAACCTTGCTTGTTGCATCAAAATTGTTGTTGCCGTTTAGTTTCAAAGTGTTCCCTTGAGCCAAAACTAATTGGTTTGCAAAAAGAGTAATTAACATTACTCCAAATGCTTTGTGTAAGATAGATTTCATTGTTCTGATGGTTTAGTTGGTGATTATTATTTTTTCCGAATATGTTGCATCATTAATTTTAACTCTTAAAAAATAAATTCCATTCGGTAGATTATCTCTTTTAATTTCAATTTTCGAATTAGTAATTTCAGACTTCATTGCTACTCTCCCTAATATATCATGTAAAATAAATTGTGCGTTTTTTATTTTTTCATTTGCATTCTCAATTTCAATAGTTGTTGTTGTGCTGAATGGATTAGGGTGAATATTAATTTCTGTTGAAGAATTTATATTTTCATTTATTGAATTTGGCAATGAATATGATGCAATGTTGTTGCAAGAAATAGCATTGGGAAAAATACCAGCGCTCATCAAATTAAAACCGCCAACATATAAACTCCCATTAAAGACCGCCATATCTGATGCAGGTGTTAAACTGTTTCCTACTGTTATAGCCCCATTTGTCAAGGGTGATGCGTTACTGGCATTGCATTGAGCAATGCTTTGCCCTGGAGTACTGAATTCTCCTATGAATACAAGTTTATTATTAAATACCTGTAAATAATCAACGGTAGAATTTATACCTGTTATAACCGTCCACGTAGTTCCGTTCCATTTGCTTAAATAAGGAAATCCTCCTCCTGCATACAATTCTCCGTTATACACACATAAAGTATTCACGGCTGAATTTATTCCACCTCCTACAGAAGACCAATTTGTACCGTTCCATTTTGCAATATAATTTATCGGAACTGTTCCTGCTGAATCAAAAACTCCTCCCGCATATAACTCGCCATTGTATACGCATAAAGACCAAATCCAATTATTCACTCCGCTTCCTACTGCCACCCAACTAGTGCCATTCCATTTTGCAATGTGTTTTGCAGGATTGCCGTCTGCTATGGTAAAATCACCTGCTGTATACATCTCTCCGTTGTAAACACATAAATCATATTGAACTCCATTCCAACTTACTCCCGTACCTATAGGAGTCCAATTCATTCCATTCCATTTTTCAACATGAGCGCGCCCAGCATAAAGTTCCGAATTAAAAATTTCCAACGAAGCAGCGCCAGGCGAGTTCGAATTATCTAATAATGTATCCCAAGAAACACCGTTCCATTTTGCAATACTACCGCAACCAGAAACAGAACCCGCACTATCGAATGTTCCGCTAACATATAATACATTATTAATGGTATCGGTTGCCATTGCATATATGGAAGAAAGCGAAGGCATGGAAGTAAAGGTAACTCCTCCTCCCACATCACTCCATGTTTGTGAAAAAGAAAAAAGAGAAGAAGATGAAAATAAAACTGAAAATATTTTTACCCCTGAACGCATGATATGTTTTTTATATCAACAAAACTTGAGGGGAGCAAGTTGAGATTGATAGGATAAAGGTATTCTTTTTTATTCATAAACAAATTATTATGAAGAAATCTTTTCGCGAGTTTTCTTCGTGACTTGGAGTAAAGGCAAATGTGGTGCTTCACCTCTTTTGCCTTTACGGAGTTAGAGCAATGATTGCATGAATTATCCTGCGATGGATTGAAATGCTGTCTGATTAAAAGCAACTGTGAAGAGTTGTGAAATTGTCTGCCCGATGAATGTATTTTTTACTGCTGTCATGGTTGAAACAGCGGTCAACCGAGAAAGTTGCTGTCCCCCGCGCTACCTTATTATATGTGTTTTTTGTATGCTGTCGGTGAACTGCGGAATTGTCCCCGAAGCGTGTTGCGGTCACATGATAAGTTTCAAAAATTGTCTGACCGACTGTGTAAAAGTCCACGGAGAACCGGCCTGTATTTTTGTATTTTCAGCATTGGTGGTAACGTTTTGCAAATTGGCGATGTTGCCGATTTACGAAGCGAAAAATTGTCTACCGAAACCGAAACAAAGATATGAAAAACAAAGTTCAAAATTATTGAGTAAACGGCAATAGCGCCAAATTGCTGTTATAAACAGGCGCTCTTATTTTCTGAATTGTCTATCCGTTGCAGGATTTGTCGGATGAGATTTTACGGATTTGTCCGGTGAGAAACGGAATTGTCTACGAAGCGTGTTGTTTTGTGTGCGAGATTGTACGAATGGAAAAGCAGTCCAGCGAGAAAGTGACTGTCTGCCCGCTTGCACGATGGTAGAAAAATGGCAAGCTCTTGCAGTGTGCAGAACTATAAAGGCATATACCGCTCACACTGCATGTGCTTGACATTTTGTTCCTGCACCGGTACAAGCACCCATAGTAATTCAGTCGAACTCTGTTGCGGAAGGTGCGGAAGTGTTGCGGAAGCGTCTATCTTCAGTGCGGAAGACACGAAAGGTATCGCGGAAGCATCTTCTTGCAGTGCGGAAGGCGCGAAAGGTATTGCGGAAGCGTCTGCTTGCAGTGCGGACGATGTGGAAACGGTGCGGAAGGCAATTACAGGAGTGCGGACGATGCGGAAACGATGCGGAAGGCATTTACAGTAGTGCGGACGATGCGGAAACGATGCGGAAGGCATTTACTGTAGTGCGGACGATGCGGAAACGGTGCGGAAGGCATTTACAGGAGTGCGGAAGGCGCGGAAGTGATGCGGAGGGCAATTACAGCAGTGCGGTTCAAGCGGAATTAATGCGGAACTGTCTGATTGCAGTGGAAAGGAGCGTGAATGTTGTGCGTATGAGTTTTACAGTAAATCATCTGAAGCGGAATTGACGCAGTTCATGCTGATTGCGTTTCAGATGATGTTTATCCTTGGGCAGATGCTTCTGAATGCAGTGGAGTTCTTCCTTATTATATACGAAAGTAGGTTTACTGTTGTTCCCGTGCTTCTTTCTATAGGGTAAATAATTTTAATCGTATTGCAATTCATGGTAAAGTTACAGCAGGGCAAAATTTTCTATAACGAGTTCAAAGAATAATATTGTATTTCGTGGTATGCTTTTCGCCTGATGAATCGTTTCCTTCGATTAGTTATTTATTTTCTTCGATAAAAAATTTCTTTAATTTTTCATAGGGAAAATGTGGCACGGTTGTTATTACTATGTACAAACATCGAGAATAAAAAAAAATATCTGAGCAGTTATGAAATATGAATGTGAAATGAATCGTTAAAGAAAATACAAGTTGGCAGTTGGCAGTTGGCAAGAAATACAAAAAATAAAAATATAAATGTTGTTGTGAGATTGCTTCGGGTGAAACACCCTCGCAATGACGAAACAAAAAATTAAAACCTAAGTAAAATGAAAAAGCATTTGGAAGACAAACTGAACATGGCTCTCGCTACAGAGCAAGTGATGAACGACAACACTTTATTATGGAATGCAATTTCCGCTATGGTAACTGCGGTTACTGCGCTGGGAACAAAAATCGCAGAGATACACGGTGTGCGCGGTATACAGGAACAAGACACACGCGGTCCTGCAATTGACAAAGGCGAAAAGAAATTGGATGCGATTAAAGCGGCACTTCCGGTGATTGGCGGGCTGAAAGCATTCGCCAAAGCGAACAAAGATAACACGCTGCTGAAAAAAATTGATTACACCCGCGCGGAAATGAAGAAAGTAAGGGACACTATTCTTGTTGACCAATTGAAAATTGTAAGGGATGAAGCAAATAATAATATCGGCTCGCTTCCTCCTTATAATGTAACATCAACCGAAGTGAACGCGCTGAGTTCAGCGATTGCGGCTTATGAAATTATGATTCCGAAACCGAGAGTTGCGCTGAACATAAGAAAGAATGCGACCGAAGCCCTTAACAGATTGTTTCAGGAAATTGATACTCCTCTTGGAATCATGGATGGATTGATGGATACATTAGAGCAAACTCAACCGACCTTTTTTGAAACTTATAAAAACGCGAGAATCATTGTGGACAGCAGCAGCGGTGGAAGCGGTGTGAAAGGAACTGCGAAAGATAAATTAACTGGCGCTCCGCTTGAAGGCGTGCTGATAACGATTAACGCTCCGCTTCACAGGACAAGAACGAATTCCCGAAGCGCAACGCGCACGATGACTACCACAACAAATGCTGATGGGAATTATGAGATCAGAAGATTACGCCCGGGGCAGTACACGCTGACGATGGAGTTGGATGGATATATTAAATTATCTGTGCAAGTTACCATTGAAGATGGAAGGATTGCGGATACGGATGGGGAGATGGTGAGGGTTGCCAATCCAAGCGCATGACCTCACCCTACCCTCTCCCATAGGAGAGGGAAAAAAGCGAAAAGGCGGGAAGAAAATTGTCCCGCCTTTTTCTATGGATGCCCGCTTAACCAAAAATTATTTTATCACAATAATTTTATCCTGTTTAATTTTTATACCGTTAGAAATAATAGTATAGAAATACACTCCTTCGGGTAAGTCCTTTTCGGAAATATTAAGTTGATTGTTTTCTCCTCCTAAAAGATAGCTTGCTTTTTTTCTTCCCATTAAATCAAAGATTGTAAGCTCTGCATTTTCGTTTTCCGGGATGAAATATTTAATTGTCATTTCTCCGCTGTTTGGATTGGGATAGATGGAAATCTCAGTTGCGGATTTCAGGTTTAACTTTTCAGGTTCTGTTGGCGGATTTTGAGTTCTTGCATTAGAAGGACATAAAGTAGTTGTGATGAAAGAAATTCCGTCTGTTTGTGTTGCAGGAATTCCCTCAATGCCACCGACATTCATATTTGGAGTGAAGTTGGAAGATGCAAGCGTTGGAGAAGTTACGGTTGGATTTGCTGATGCTTCATTGCATCCGCTCAATCCGTTTGCATCGGTTCGGATGGAGTAAATGTCAAATCCTCCTGCTCCGAAACTATTTGTAAATCCGCAGATGTGATAACCGCCACTGTTCATTTCATCCAATGAGCGTGCTATTTCTATTCCTGCGCCACCGTATACTTCTGACCATTGGAGATTGCCGGTATTATCGGTTTTAGTAAGCATCACATCAAAATTACCCGCACCGAATGACATGCTTGGACCCATGAAAGCATAACCGCCATCGCTGGTTTGAATGAGGTGGTCGCCAATATCGCTGTTCCCTCCGCCATACGTTTTTGACCAAAGAATATTTCCATTGGCATCTATATTTGATAAAATGAAATCATGCGTACCCGCTCCGAAAGATTGCGTGTAGCCCGTTACCGCATATCCGCCACTACTTAATTCAACAATGCTCTGGTAACTGTCGTTGCTGAATCCTCCGTAAGTTTTGCTCCATTGTATATTTCCGCTTGCATCGGATTTGAGAAGATGCGCGTCAAAATTTCCTGCGCCCGAGGAAGTTGTTGCTCCTGCGAATATGAAACCTCCATCACTTGTAACCTGCGCTCCGAAAATCTGATCGGCTCCGCCAGCGCCAAGGCGTTTGTTCCAAAGTGTGTTGCCGTTTACATCAGTACGGATAATGTAAACATCTTTTCCTCCAAAGGGACCCGATTCAACATCTCCGAGAAGAAGTAAATCTCCATTGGATAATTGCTGTACGGAAATTCCCCGCTCAATTTGATTGGTTCCGAAAGTTTTTGACCAGATTAAATTTCCGCTGTCGCCTATCCGCAGAAGATATAAATCACTGCTTCCCTGTCCGAAAGAAAAGGTATGTCCGAGAATAATAAATCCGCCACTTGGTCCCTGAATTGCTCCGATGGGAGTTGCTATTTGTCCGAGTGAAAGGGTGGGCTGGCGGTCAAACAAAACATCATCGTTCGGCCCTCCGAATGTTCTTGACCAAAGAATATTCATTGCGCTGTCTGTCCGCATCACATAAATATCGCGCCCGCCCGCGCCTGCACTGGTGGTGCTTCCGGCTATTAAAAATCCTCCATCGGGAGTGTGGATGCAATAATTATTTTCTTCGTTGCCTGTGCCGCCAATGGTTTTTTGATAGGTTGTTACAGGACAAGAACGAACAAGTGTAATTGGGCTTTGTGCAATCCAGTCCGTGATGGTTTGAAATCCGGGGGTTTGCAAAGGCAAACCGCTTTTTGTTCCGAATGAGAATTGGGCTGATTCATTAAGTCGTGAGACTTCAAAAAAATCAAACGCAAAATTACCATTTGCATCAGTAACTACAGGTGTTATAGAAGATACTTCCTGCATTGCGCTGTCAAACATGAAAAGGGTATCACCTATAACTGGATTTCCACCACATACAATTCCGTCAATAAATACTCCTTTGATTTTAAGCGAATCGGGGACTATCAAATCTTCTATTATTTCGGGAAAAGACATACCATAAACAAATCGAAGAATATTTTGTGCAGAAACAGAAACATCGGCATTTTGTAAAGCAAGATTTTCAAGCAAGAATCGCTCATCTGCTGTGAGTTCAAGAATTGTTTTGCTCTGCTCACAAAGAGTTGTCATCAAATCATAGAATGTAACAAATGACGATGATGAGGAACTGCTGATTTGATTAAATGTTGTACGTGAATTCTGGCAATCGTTTTTCGTAAGATATGCCTGCAGTAATGTTTGCCTTGAAGTTAAATCGTTTTGAGTTACTAAAAAGGAAATCACGCTGTCAACAGGGTTTGCAATAGTTGAGTCATTCAGATATTGGCGAAACAAATCGCTTACTGCTAAATCTTTCGGAGGGAGCGCGGCTAATTGCGCTTCCACCTGTGCGCGTGCAGATGTTCCGGTTTGCGCATCGTTAATATTTTTTCTGATTCCGTTCGGTAAATTGATGCTGTTAAGCGCGGTCATTACCGATGAAGTGACAGGTGAATTTGGAATGATAATATCTTTAATATGACCCGGAGGCAAAGGATTGGTACGGGTGATGGCAGCAATTAAAACGCCATCGCTCAGGTAAGGACCCGGTGCGAGCAAAGCATTTTTTATTTGACCGGCAGAAGAATTCGAAGCAATGATTTGATATAGAGCAGGTGCATCTCCTGCTACAAGCAGTGCAGTGAGCGTATTTATTTCTGAAATGATTTGCCTCTCGCAGGCGGGATTGCAGGGTGGAGATAATGTTGACGGACAGGAGTTAGAAGCAATATATGCATTTGTACATTGTGTCAAGGATATTTGTGCAGTGCGGCAAGTAGGTATAGTAAATGCATCCGTGTGATGAGAATAAGAAAATCCACCTGCTCCCGTATTTACCCAGATATTTTTGAAAGGGTTATACACTTTGCAGATGTTAAGGAAAGTGTTGCCTGCTGGGGTTGTTGTGTTGCTTGAACAAGATCCTTGGTTTCCAATCAGTCCGGAAGTAATTGCAATGTCCACATTAGAAACGGGGTTTAGTGTAAAATCGTTGCATTTAATACTGAACGGAGTATTCAGCATTATTCCCTGGTGCTGTAATCCTTTCTTTACATTGTAATAGCGGTTTCGATAGATTTCGTTATTGAGAGGGCTTCCGTTATTGACAATAGTACCGATTGCATTTTGCACGTTAGTGCTGAAAAAATCATTGTCTTCTACTTTATAGCCTCTGCAATTATTTAAGTATAGACCATATGGAGCAGGATCATTAATGAAACCGGTATTAAATTGGTTGCTTGTTATTAATGCAAAGGGGTTGGAAGAAAGAAGTATATCTTTCGTATTCCCTGTTGTGTTATCACCAAACAGGGCTTTGTTGATGAAAACTGGACGCAATGTTGCTGCGTTTGATGCGTCTATACCATATGAGAGATTCTGAAATTTACAAAGTTGAGATGACGAAAGCGCATTAACCATAAAATAAGAATCAATGCTTACAATTCCCTTTCCTCTTTCAGTTGATAAAAACGCGGTGGGAAATGTATTCGCAAATGTACAGCCGAGAAACGGAACTCCGGTTACGTTGTTTAAAGATGCAAAAGCAAATGGCTTGATGGAAGGTTCAATAAATGGTCCGGTTGTTTCAAAAATACAATTTATAAAATAGCTTATACTAGTGAAAGAATAGGGAAGAAATTCTACGGCTACACGGCAATTCCTGAAAGTGGTGTTTTGACATCTTATTATTCCACCCGTAGAATTTAAATCTTTATTTTCATATGCATCTTTTTTTGAAGTAGATATTCCTGTAAGTGCGTTTTCAATCATAGCATTATTGCATATGATTTTCCCCTGAATAATAGAAGATTGATTAGATGTTTTAATTCCTTGCACATCAATGCCCTTCCACATTTTTTGACAAGCAGAAGTAAAAACAACGGGATTGGCTGAAGTGCCGTTTACAATTAAAGAGCCTCCGGGTTCAATAACTATTTTTCCGCCTTCACCGAATTCAAACCTTAATCCGGCATTCATAGTAATTGTTGTGCCTGAAGGAATTGTTAAAGGAACCCCTACTTGTACAACACCACCAGTGCTTGATGGAAATATAGTTGTTATATTAGCCGTAGTCCAATTGGTTTGCGCCCCAAATGGACCTCCTATATAATCATAGAACGAGGCGTTATGACATTCTTCAGCACATGGCAGTGGTTGAGGGGAACTTACTTGCGTAACAGTTCCTCCCGCTGAATTATTTATAGTGAAATTACCATAGGTATTTGCGGGGTCATATTCAAGAATTGCTCCGGGTCCAATTAGTTTTATTTCCGCATCAAAAATTGTTACACATGGGTCAATGCGTAATTTACTTCCGGGGAAAATGTAATAGTAAGAAATACGGTCGTCAATAGAAGTTGTGGGGTCATCATCAAGAGTTGATGAGGTTGAAACAGGAACATTTCTGATATCATCATATACTTTATTAACTGCTGCGGCTTGAACTTCTGATGTGGTAGGATAACGACCTTGAATTGTTTTAAAAATATAGTTGGAAGGAAACACCAAAGGAGTATTGATATTTCCAATATCAATTTCAACTTCTGACGGGTTGTAAATTATTTTTTCTCTGGAATTTATTGTTGTAAGGTTTATTGGCTTGTCTATCTTGTATGTGTGTTTTATTCCGGTGAACAATGGATTTACTTCAAAATTGGTAAGGTTTGATTCTTCGTGGCCTGCAAAAACTTGACCACGTACACTCATAAGCATTCCGCTCATCAAAGTATAAGGCGCTGCCTGATAGAAATTATAGGCAGAGCCGTTATAAAATATATTTGAATTTGCAGGTATGGTTGTGGAAGCGCATCCGGCTTTTGATATGGTTTCAAATGGAAAATAATTTATGGTTCCTTCCCCTGTCAAAACAAAAATAGGATTATAAATAGACGCATTATTATTTTGAGAGAAGGAGTGATTATTAACATCAGCTAAAACAAGCGGCCTGAATATTACATCGTATTCAGAAGTGTTGCTTCCTCCTGCAGTATTGCTGTTTCTGAAGGGATAATATCGCATCCGCCCACGAGTATTATCATACACCCATGAAAGAGAATCAATAATGGGATCATTCGTATTGTTCCCGCAATGAAGATAGATAGTGAATTTTAATATTGTATGTGCATAATAAGGTCGATCTAATAAGGGAGGATTAAGTGGGTCGCTACGAAAAGAAACACTAACAATATCATTTTCTTCGCTAAAAATATTGGGTAAAAGTCCCATTCCTTGAGTAAAATTTCCTTTAAAAGTTTTAGTGAGTCCATCCAATGTATTTATGTTTTGAGGCATTCTTAAAATTCTTGTAGTTGTGCTTCCATCCGCGCAGCCGGTTTGCCAGCAGGGCATCATGAAGGGAAAAGAAACTGTTTCCACTTTATATGATTTGGCAAGATTTGGAAATCCCTGATACCAATGTAATTTATCTATGCTTATCATGTATTCTCCTGCATAGCCAACTAATTGCGGAGAAAGCGGAAGAGGTGGATGATCTTGAATAAGAAGAGATGGATTTGCATAATTTTTATATGGATTATAAATATCCTGCGCATTGAGAAAAATGCCCGAAGAAACAATCACAAGAAAAATTCTGAAAACAATGGCGGAAAAAATCAAATAATATTTTTTCATGGCAGTGGTTTTAAATTGACTTAATATTATTGAATGATAAATTTACCTGTGGCAATAACTTGTTTATTCCCGTTAGCTATTTTATAAATGTAAAGTCCTTTTGCAAGATTATTTTCATCTATAATAGTTTGACCATTGTTAAATAGTTGCTGCTTTACCATATTTCCGAAAGAATCATAAATGGATAATTCAAAATTACCGGTCGGAAAGTCATTAATCAAAAGAGTAGCCGTTGCGCAAAAAGGATTAGGGAAAACCAAAGAGGAAAATAACTGCTGTCCTGTTTCCTGAACACTATTAAACGGAGAAATTTTTGCAAGGAAAATGTCCGAGGAAGAAACACCAGCATTAGTTAAAGTGGTCGAACCGATAGTTACAGAAGAAAAACTGAAACTGCCATTACAAAAAATATCACCATTGTTACTGGCTACAGCGTTTACTATGCCGCCCCCTCCACTTAAGCCCCATAAAGCTGTCCCTGCGGTATCAACTTCTATTACAACAAGACCACCATTACCGGAAGGATTTCCTGCATTAACTGTGACCGCATCAAAAGTTATAGCAGAACCTTGGAACCATCCGGCAAAAAGCAGTTTTTTATTAGCAGGGTTGATGGTTAAGCCAAGAAAAGAAGAAGAATATAGACCGCATTGGGGATTTTTTGCCCATATTGTATTGCCGGCAGAATCGTATTTAACAATAAAAGGAGTCCATGCCTGAGCGGTATTGATGAGAGTGATAGCGCCTATGGTAATGGTATCGCTGAGGAAATATCCCGCAACATATATATTTCCTGTTCCTTTTTCTACGCTTATGCTGGCACCCACATCATTATCTTTGCCTATTGCGCTTACCGCCCATATTACGTTCCCGAAGGGAGACAGTTTCAGTAAAAAATAATCGGCATCTGCTCCAAATGCGGTGGTGGTATTGATAAATGTATAGGTTCCGAATGTGATGGTATCACTGTCAAATCTTCCGCTTATATAAATCTCATCAGTAAGCGGGTCGGCAGCAATGTCTGCCCCGTAATCTAACCAGTTACCACCGAAACTTTTTGCCCATAGCGGATTTCCGAAAGGGTCATACTTTGCAATAAAAATATCTCCGCTAACTCCATCAGTAAATAAAGTATCACTTCCCACATACACCGTATCGCTTGCCACATAGCCGGTGATATAAGCATTTCCACTTTTATCTACTGTTATAGCATTACTCCTATCCCAATATTTCCCCCCTATGCTTTTCGCCCATTTGAAGTTTCCTTGAGAAGAATACCGTGCAACAAAAATTTCGTAATCACCAGGACTTTGATTGATTAAAATAACAGTATCAATGGTCATTACGGTATCACCAAAAGTTCCTGTTATAAGAATATCTCCATTCGTTGAATCAAGTGCAATATCTATCCCACCTGAAATTTTGCCAAAGTTCTTTGCCCATATAGTATTGCCGTTCATATCAAATTTTGTTATAAAAGTGCTTCCGTTATTATAATTTAATGTTACAGTATCAAAAGGTAAAGTAGGGCTAAGAAATGAACCTGTCATATATACATCCCCAGTAGTGTTATCACAAACAATACTCTTAGAATTATCAGTATTGCTTCCGCCAAAACTTTTCGCCCATTGCCATGTTGGGGATTGGGGGAAAGAAATAACAGGAAAGGAAAATAAGAAAAAGAGGAAAAATATTTTCGGATGGATGAACATTTGATGAATCTAAGAGCAAAGTTATATTGATGGCATAAAGGTAAAATTAATAGTATTAAAAGCAAATTATTATAAAGAAATATATTGCTGTGTTTTTGTGGTTGGTGGAGCCCGGCAAATGTGCTACACTCCATAATTAAAAATAAAAAAGTTGTGTAGCTCTTTTGCTTGGCGGAGTTATATCAATGATTGCCGGAATTGTCCTACGGGGCTTGTATTACTTTGCTGTCTGATTAAAAGCAACGATGAAGGGTTGCAAAGTTGTCTGCTGATGCGCCTGTGTTTCTATGCTGTCTGAAAATGCGAAGCGGTCAATTGATAGAAACGCTGTCTGCCCGCTTCCTTATTATGTGTGGTTTTATTTATGTTGTCAAGGCAGGAGCAACTGTAAAACGAAGTGAAGAGTTGTCAGCCGTTGTATTTGCTGTTTGTATTTTGTTGAAGAAGGGCTGCGTAAATGTCCAACGGGAGTATGGAACTGCCATGAATTACCTCCGCGCACTTGGTTGTCTAACGTTGAAAAACTAAATTTGAGATTGCGTAATTGTCTGCCGATGATGCACGGCTGTTGCGCTTGTTTATAACGTTCCGCGGGCGTGCGAAGTGCGGGATTAAAAAGCACTTCGCTGTCCGCGAGAACAAATATAATTAAATACTGAAAACATTTTTTCAAAAAGAAAACCCGCATTGCGCACGCCCGCTGTTAACTACTGTAGCCCGCCTTTGTATTTTTTTTTGTCTGTCTGATGAGAATGGTTGAATTGTCTATGTGAAATTGTCTGTCGGGAAAAAAGGCGCGAGGAAATATGATAAAGTTGCGAGAATATTATTTTATTTTTTGTCTGTCGGGAAATAAAATGCGAAACTGTCGAGGTGAGAAGCGGGTGAAGGTTAGAGTAACTGTCGGGATGGTTGCAGAGACGGTAAAAAAATGGCAAACTCTTGCAGTGTGCAGAACTATAAAGGTATCTACCGCTCACACTGCATGTGTTTGACATTTTGAGTTTGCAACAACTGCTTCATAGAAATTCATTATTCCATTTCAGACGATAATTTTTTTTCCTACTAAATTACTAATCGGTACTAATATACTAATGACAGCCGTTTAGAAATAGGTTGTACTTCTTCAGAAGGTAAATTCATCCTTTTAGAACTTAAATTCATTTGTTCAGAAGGTAAATTCACCCTTTGAGAACTTAAATTCATTTGTTCAGAAGGTAAATTCATCCTTTTAGAACCTAAATTCATTCGTTCAGAAGGTAAATTCATCCCTTTAGAACTTAAATTCATTCGTTCAGAAGGTAAATTCATCCCTTTAGAACCTAAATTCACCCTTTCAGAACCGTGAAATTACACAAATTATGCAGGATTGGGTGGTGGAGGTGGTGGCGGTGATGGAACGAGGGTAACATTTTGTGTGCTCATTGTTCCGACAGAAATATTTAATGTGATGGACTTAGTATTAAATCCCGGAGCGGAATAATCAACGACTATATTATTTCCGCTTTGGAGGTTGAGGGCATAT
>JACRAM010000108.1 GCA_016213405.1 Bacteroidota bacterium | reverse complement strand
TTTGCAAAAGAAGGTTACTACAGTTTATCGGCAAACTACAAACGATTAAAACTTTATGAAACCGCTGTATGCGTCTAAGCATGTACAGTGGTGTGAGAGGTGGCGAAGTTACTTTGTACCTTCGCTTCCTACTTTAATTACAGCGCCAGAATCCTCATCATCCTTTGCAAATCAGGATGAACTTCATTGATGTGCTTCACCGCGTTTTCAAAAGGCGTGTAAACAATTTTGTTATTGATGATTCCAATCATCATTCCTTTTTTGCCACCCAGCAATGCTTCCACAGCAGAAAACCCCATGCGCGATGAATTCACTCGGTCCATGCAGGTAGGATTTCCTCCGCGCTGAATGTGCCCGAGCACGGAAACGCGGATGTCATAGAAAGGAATTTCTTTTTTTACTCTTTCTGCAATCTTCAAAACGCTTCCTGTACCTTTTTGTTCGGATACGATGACAATCTTTGACGCTTTGTCTTTTCTTCCCTCTTTCAGATGCTGAATGAGTTTTTCAAAAGCAGTTTTCGCTTCTGAAATTAATATCGCTTCAGCTCCTGAACCAATGCCGCTTCTCAACGCGATGAGCCCTGCATCTCTTCCCATCACTTCCACAAAAAATAATCTATCGTGGCTTTCTGCTGTGTCGCGGATTTTGTCAACGGCTTCCACCACTGTGTTTATCGCAGTGTCATATCCAATCGTAAAATCCGTTCCGATTAAATCATTATCAATTGTTCCTGGGCAACCAACAAATGGAATTGAACAAATTCTGCTGAACTCCAGCGCTCCGCGAAATGTTCCATCACCCCCAATCGCCACAACGCCATCAATATTATTTTTTTCAAGATTCTGCATCGCTTTCTTCATTCCTTGCTTCGTCATGAACTCTGCGCTTCTTGCTGTTTTCAAAATCGTTCCTCCGCGCTGAATAATTCCTGAAACAGATTTCGCGTTCATGGAAATGAATTCTTCATTAATCATTCCGTCATAGCCGTGCTTGATGCCAGTGATTTCAAGTTTGTGAAATACGGCAGTGCGCACCACTGCGCGAATGCAGGCGTTCATTCCCGGTGCATCGCCCCCTGATGTGAATACGGCAATTTTTTTCATAGTATAAAGGTGATATTTTTTTTTCAACAAGATTGAAAAAATCAATGACTGTTATCACCTTGTTTTAATACTTTTGCCAATACACACACATAATACACAACACCATGAAAAAAATAATCTTTTTGATTCTAATCACACTTTCCTGTTTTTTTTCACAGGCGCAAACCAAAATAAACGGAATCACTTTTTCCGATAGCTACACTGCCGGCAAAGACAAATTAGTGCTGAACGGTGGAGGCACGCGCGAAAAATACTGGATGGATATGTATGTGGCAGGATTGTATCTCACAGAAAAAAATAAAGATGCGAACAGCATCATCTCAGCGAACTCTTCCATGGCGATACGCATGTGCATTGTATCCGGACTCATCACCAGCGATAAGATGATTGAAGCGGTAGAAGAAGGTTTTAAAAAATCTACAGGAGGAAAACAAGCTGACTACAAAGAAAAAATTGACAAATTCAAAAAAGCGTTCAGCGATCCTATTGCAAAAAGCGATGTGTTTGACATTGTTTATTCAGGCGAAAAAACTTCTATATACAAAGCGGGGAAACTGAAAGCGGAAATTGAAGGGCTTGATTTCAAAAAAGCCGTGTTCGGAATCTGGCTCGGCAAAGAACCTGCCGACAGCGATTTGAAAGAAGGAATGCTCGGTGAAACTGATTGATTTTTTTGAAATGGAACCTGCAACTAAACAACGTCCTACCTTTCTCACAGTCCTGTGTATATTAAGTTTCATTAACGGAGGATTAAATATTCTTTTCAATCTTCCTTCCCTCCTGATGCCCAATTTTATGGAATCATATATGGAAACGATGAAACAAATGCAGGGAATGAACGACTATTCCAATGCTCCGCCTTTTCTTTCCGGAATGATGAATGATATGATGGCAATGCTGGAGCGCATGGCAGACCACTGGACCATGATGATTCTTTCCACTATTCTTCTTGCGGTGATGAGCGTGATGGGAGCATGGATGATGTGGCACCTGAAAAAAACAGGTCTTCTTTTTTATACCACCGCGCAAGTGCTCTGGACAATGATGCCCTTCATATTTCTCGGCTCAAACCTGTTTGTTGTTCTCGCAGTATTCATCAATGGCATATTCACACTCGCCTTTATTATTTTATACAGTTTGCAGTTGAAGAATATGACGTAAATACTTTCTGCGGACAGCAGCGATTTGAAAGACGGGATGCGGAGAAATTATTTTTTCAAAACGCCCTGCTCACACCCACCACCCATCTGAACTTTATGTAATCAGTTTCCGTTGCGGGAATCCGGTTAAGGAACATCGGCATATCAAAGCGGATGGTAAGCGGCTGAACGGTTTGCAGCGCACCCCATTTTTTAATCGTCAGCGCAGCGCCAACTCCCGCATCGGCACGAAAGTTTGCCAGCAGCAGGTTTTCATTCGATGTGTTATAGTTGATCACGCCAATATCTCCGAACAAATAGGTGTTGAGCTTGAAGGTATTCTTTGCCCATTTGATAATTCCGTTCTGGTCGGTGATGCGGATGAATTTAAACAACCGGTCAAACTCCAGTTCTGAATTAAAGGATGCGCCCGAGTTGCCCCGATACACAAAATGCATTCTTCCGTTTTTATCTTCTTCCGTAACAAGGTAGCCCGCGTATCCGCGCAGGTTCAATCCGCCTCCCATCTGAAAATAATTAGTGTTGGCGCCATAGCCCATCCAGTCATCCGGAAAAAATCCGCGTGAGCGCGTGAACTTATTTTCCATCATCTCTTCACCATTCGCGCCCGCCAGATACAGCGATGATTCTTTCGGCTCTTTGTTTCCTGTTCCGTATTGCAGAAAAGTCCGGGTGTTGAAATTAAATTTTCCGAGTTTGTTTTTATTCACCGCAGTCAAACGGATATGCGCGTAATCATAATCACTCATCAGGGTGGACGAATGCAAGTCCAGATTTATTTTCCCTGTTCCTTTTTTGTAAGAGTAGTTGTGTTCATATCCCAGATTCACCGTATTGTTCAGCATGTCCGCGTCCCATTCATCAGGATACAAAAGATAGGTGAGGTCTTCTTTTCGCTGGCGGATCATGGATTTGAAAGAGCCGTACACTGTATTTTCGTTTGCTTTGTCATGTTTTTCAAATCCTGCGGAATAAGAATTCAGTCCGTCAAGATGTTTTATCGAAAAGTTAACGGAAGAATTTTTCACAAAGTTGTCTGTCGCAGTTTTGTAATTCAGGCGGTAAGAAATATTGTCAAAAGAATTTCTGCTCACCGATGTGTCAATGCTTCCCTGTGCCAATCCTGAGTTGATCCAGAAGTTCGCGTCAAACACATCATAGTGATCCATGAAGTTTCCGTTGACATGAATTCCCGCTTTCATGCCGTCAAAAGAATTGTACCACACATCCGGGCGCGCAAAAAGTTCATAGTGTGTCCAGTCAGGATAATTATTCACCTGCGAATCGAAGTTGTAACTCACCTGGCTCGGGTAGCTGTTATCGGGCATGTAAATATCCGCGAGGCGGTTAGTGGGGTCAATGACAACTTGCTTGATGCCTGCGGGAATTTTTATGCTCGTTTCATAAGTAGGTTGAATTTTATCCCATCCAAACCACTTTGGCAGAACGGTAGCGTCTGTCTTTTTCACAAACCATGTATTCGGAATGTGAAATTTGTAAACGGAATCCTTTTTATCTGTCACCGAAAAATCAATCGGCATCTGCATCTGCCCTTCGCGTGAAAACTTAATCGTGTATTCGCCAGGAATTTTCTGCGCCTTCACCACTTCAATTTCATAGTCAATCGTCTTGCTTGTTTCCAGCCACTCGTCAAAAAACCAGTTGAGGTCAACGTGCGTGTACTGAATGATGGAGTTGCGGAAATCTTCCGGGTAAGGATGGGCGATTTTCCACTGGCTCACATAATGCTGCATCGCTTTCAGAAATAATTCATCGCCCAAAACATACTGGAGATTGTACAACATCACCGCGGTTTTGAAATATACTTGCTGATAACCTCCGCCATGGTGAAGCGCTGTGCCGAAATCATTCGAGTGTTTGCTGATGTTTGTTTCCTCTCCTTTGATTGCAGCCATCATATACGGGAAATATACTTCCGAGTTGCGCACATAATCCGTCTCTGAAAATTTCTGAACATACATTGACGAAGAAGGAGATTCAACTCTTTCCTTTCCGTCAATTTTTTCATAACTCCAGCAGGTGAGAAACTGCGTGAAGCCCTCATCCATGAACGCGCGATAGGTTTCATTCGTACCGATCATTCCGAAAAACCAGTTGTGCCCGACCTCATGCGTAAGTAAATCTCTGTAGTTCGGATCAAAACCTCCATCCAGCGTGAGCATCGGGTATTCCATTCCATCGCGCGCATCAGCAACCACCATTTTCGGGTACACATACATTCCGAAATCCTCAGAATATGTTTTGATGATTTTAGCTGTGTAATCCGCTGCGTTCTGCCAGCGCGATGCGACCGGCTCCTGCGCGAGCGCAATGCATTTTATTCCATTCCCTGCCTGTCCGGCAGGCAGGCATTCTGATTCCCCGATTCTGTAAGTTGGATCAGCAGTGAAAGCAAAATCATGAACATTGATGGCGTGATACTTCCATGTCTTGCGCATTCTGCCTGTGCTGTCATACGGAATAATAATAGAAGGCGCTGAATACATCGGCTTGTCTTTGAAATTGGAAATGTCTAATTGCTTTCTCAAATCATCAGGCAGGACTTCACTGCGGTTTTGTAATTCTCCTGTGGCTTCAACAATATAATTGTTAGCGAAATTTATTTCCACATCATACGTTCCGAAGTCGCCATAAAATTCTTTTTCCATATGTTGGTCGGTTTCCCATCCGAACTTTCGGTCATACACGCAGAGGCGTGGGTACCAATGCACTCCGTCAAAATGCTTGTAGCCATACGTATTGAACATTTTCATTCTCCTTCGTTGCGTGCCCGAATCAAAGTAAGAATTGAATGCAATGCTGAAGGAAACAGAATCATTCGGGAAAAGAGGTTTTGTGAGATAAACTTTTACAATCGTGTTGTCTTCTTCTTTTTTCAGTGCGATTCCGTTCGAAGTCATTTCAAGTATCTCGGTATTTTTTTTCTGCGCTTCATATTTTCCGTATCCGGGAGTCACGCCATTCTCACGGGTCATTTTATCAAAATAAGAACCCGGCTGAAATGCATTCTGATATAAATGGAAATAAACAAAAGCCAGCGTGTCAGGAGAATTGTTGTAGTAAGTGAGGTCTTCAGTCGCGGAAATAATATTTGTCTTTTCATCCAGCTTCGCTTTGATTTTATAATCTACATCCTGTTGCCAGTAACCTTCGAATGGTTTTTTGTTTTTCCAGTAGTGAGGATTATTTGCGGAACGATAAGATTGAGAAAGTAAGAAGACAGAAGACAGAAGACAGAAGGTGAGCATCAAGCTTTTTTTCATTTGGAAGAAATAAGAAGCGAATATAAAGATTCCTCTAAATCAGCAGGGAAGGAGGAAAGGGGCTTTTTCTTACTTTTGGCTCTCAAAATTCTATCTATGAAAAAATACTTTTTACTCTCATTGTACTTAGTACTTGGTACCTCGTACTCCTTCTCTCAAACCATTACACCCGAAATTATCTCTGACATCCGCAACGTATCGGAGGTTGCCATATCTCCTAGCGGAAAAGACATTGCGTATATTCTTCGTGTGCCGGGAGAAGACGCCTCAGGAATGCAAAAAGGAGTTTTGATGATTGTGCCCAAAGCTGGAGGTTCATCTAAAACAATTTTGGAAAAAAAGTACAATCCTTCATCTATCTCATGGAGCACAGACGGGAAAAAAATCTTCTACATCGCAAAAGATACTGTATCAAAAACGAATCAATTGTATTCAGCTGAATTTGCAGAAACGGTCAACATAAAGAAAATCACATCTGCTGAAAATTCCGTGTCGCATTATGCGTTTTCTCCTGATGGACAATCACTCGCTCTCATTTATACGGATGCTCAAAATGACCAGGAGAAAGCAGATGAGAAAAAGAAAAAAGACTGGGAAATAAAAGACGATAACTTGAAATATGACCGCCTCTATGTCACCGATGCTGAGGCAAGCGCAAAGCCAAAAGAAATTTCAGATAAAGTCCTGAACGTAACAAGTTTTATCTGGTCGCCCGATGGGAAAACAATTTTCTTTGAAGCGTCTGATAAAACCAGCATTGACTGGACATACATGTATCAAAAGATTTATAAAGTGAATGCTGAAGGCGGAACTCCGCAAGTGGTTTGCGAGACCGAAGGCAAACTCGGAAATCTTTCAGTTTCTCCCGATGGAAAAAATCTTGCGTTCTGTGGTGCGGTGGATATTTCTGACCCGCTTCCGCAAAGCGTATTTGTCGTTCCTGATTCTGGCGGTGAAGCAAAAAATTTCACACCGAATTATGAAGGTTCAGTTGTGGAAGTGAAATGGATAAGCAATACGTCTCTTCTCGCACTCACGGTGGAAGGATGTTATTCCGCGCTCAAAAAAATTGATTTGAAAGGAAAAATGACTTCTGTCTATGGAAAAGGCGCCATCATCCGCGCGATGAGTCTGAATGTGAAGACAGGAGTCATGGCTTTTTCCGCAAGCACTCCGCAAAATCCGTATGAAGTTTATTCCGGTAGCACTTCAGGAGGTTTGAAAAAACTAACCGACAGCAACCCTGATTTGAAAGGAATAAAACTCACCAAGCAAGAAGTCGTTTCGTGGAATGGAGCGGATGGCTGGAAGATAGAAGGCATTCTCACCTATCCGAAAGATTACAAAGCAGGAACAAAATATCCTCTGCTCTTGCAGATTCATGGTGGACCCGAGGGAGTTTCCGCCAATGGATGGAACACACGCTCGGTGTATCCCGTGCAGTGGTATGCTGCCAACGGATATTTTGTGCTCGAGCCAAATTACAGAGGAAGTCAGGGCAGGGGTGTAAATTTTGCAAAAGGTGACCATAAAGATATGGGTGGAAAAGAAATGGACGATGTGCTTGCCGGAATTGATTTTCTCGTAGCCAAAGGAATGGTGGATAACGATAAAATTGGCACAGGCGGATTTTCTTACGGAGGATATTTATCCGCGTGGGCTTCCACAAAACACAGCGCGCGTTTCAAAGCGTCTGTGATGGGCGCGGGAATTTCCAACTGGATTTCTTTCAGCGGAACCACTGAGATCATTCACGAAAATTCTCTCGTGCATTGGGATTTATGGTGGAACGACAACATGGAACTCGTGTGGGATCGCTCACCGCTTGCGCACATCAATGACGCAAAAACTCCCATGCTCATCGTGCATGGCGGAGCCGACACGCGCGTGCCTATCACGCAAAGCGAAGAAATGTACAACGCCCTCAAACTGAAAAAAGTTCACACGCAAATGATAGTGTACAAGCGCCAGCCACACGGAATTTTAGAACGCGAAGCTCAAATAGATTTCATGAACCGCACACTCGAATGGTTCAAGGATCATATTAAATGATGTAAGATGTAAGAGGGCAGATGGCAGAGGTCTTGGGCGTTTCCCCGCACATTGTCATTCTGAGCGGAGTCGAAGAATCTGCTGTTCAATGTGCGGGGACGCGCTTTCCGTTTCAATCTTTGCAAGGCGCAAAGGATTTCCACTTCAATCGCTAACGCAAACAGCCGTGTTGGTTGTGGCATTTCATTTTCCCTCCGATGAATCGGAGGGCTATTAATATTTTTCCCCTGCGGGGAAACACAGCCATTAAAATTTTTTCTTCACTCCGTAGGAGTGATATATTAATAGCCCCGACATTTATGTCGGGGAATAAAAGTCCCAACCAAAACCTCCCCTCTCCTTGAGGAGAGGGGTTGGGGGTGAGGCAAAATTATTTCTTTTGCTCCCTGAAATAAACAATCATATCCGTAGCGGGTATTATTGTAACACCCACCGCCCTCATCATCGTAATCAACTGCCCTCTGTGAAAAGTGCTGTGGTTCATGCAGTGCATGATCATCTGCCAGTGCGTGTTCGTCCAGGAATTTCCGCGCGTGTCTTTGTAGGTGTTGGGAGTTTGCAAATAGTTTTCATCTTTCTCTTTCACCAACTCCGTAATTTTTTTTGAAACAGAAAGAAAATGTTTCACGGCTTTTTCATAACTTCCGCTAAAGTCCATGGCAGGAACTTTACTTAGCGATTCCCCATGCAGCCGTTTCCACCATAATTCCTCCGCACCCCAGGTGTGATACGTTGTCTTTCTTATGGAATTAAAACTGCTTGCAACTTCTTTGTCAATGAGCGAGGGATCAATGCTTTTGAGAACATCCGTGAGTTTTGCGTTCGCCCAGAAATTGTAGGAAGTGTATGTTTCGAGAATATGTTTCATTTTTCTGTGAGATTGCTTCGCTCCGCTCGCAATGACGGTCATTCCCAGCCAGAGACAAGTACATCCGCAATATGCATCACTTTCATGTCAAGCTTTTGCTTTTTGATGTAACTGTCCATGTGAAGCAAGCAGGACATATCCGTGGAAATAATATAATCTGCTTTTACGTCAAGTGCATTTTTTACTTTCTGTTCTACCATGCCAACCGCAATGGGTTCAAACTTTGCGGAGAACGTTCCGCCAAAGCCGCAGCATACTTCTGTGTCTTTCATTTCGCGAAGTTCAAGTCCGCGCACTTTTTCCAACAGCGTTCTCGGCTCGCGCTTGATTCCGTACTCGCGCAGCGCAGCGCAGGAATCGTGATACGTTGCAACTCCTTTTAATGAAGCTCCAAGATTTGTAATCTTCAACACATTCACCAGAAAATCTGAGAACTCAAAAATATTTCTTTTTACTTGCTTGAACTCATTATGCAAAACAGAATTGTGGAACATTTCGGGATAATAATTTTTCACATATCCAACACACGAAGCCGAAGGAGAAACAATATATCTGTCGTTCTGAAATTCCTTTATAAACTTTTCACCCACTTCGCGTGCTTCGTCCCAGTAACCGGAATTGAAAGCAGGTTGCCCGCAACAGGTTTGTTCGGGGTTATAATTGATGCCGCAACCGAGTTTTTCCAAAACCTTCACCATGTTCAGCCCGACATTCGGATGAAGCTGGTCAATGAAACAGGGGATGAAAATGTCTACTATCATTTTACATTATTGCTCTTTGGAATGGTCAAAAGTAAAATAAATCCGACTATGAAATACGCAATGAGCGCGAGAATTGAACTGCGCATGCTTCCTGTGAATCCTTCAATATAGCCGAACAAAAACGTCCCAATGACGATACCTATTTTTTCGCTTACATCGTAAAAAGAAAAGTAAGATGCGTGGTCTTGTGTTTCATCGGGTAATAGTTTAGAATATGTGGAGCGTGATAAAGATTGAATTCCTCCCATTACAAGTCCCACTGACCCAGCAATAATGTAAAAATGTAAGGGAGTGTAGACAAACAGATAAGTTCCCACACATATGGCAATCCAGATAAAAAGTGCAACGCCAATTGCTTTTATATTCCCAATAACAGAAGAAAGTTTTGAAAAAGCATAAGCACCAATTACCCCTACAAACTGAATAAGAAGAATACTGATAATCAGATCCGAATCCTGCAATCCGATAATTTCATTTTTCGCGAAGAGAACGGCCATGAGCATGATGGTTTGCACGCCCATGCTGTAAACAAAAAAAGAAGAAAGAAATCTTTTCAGGCGGGGAAGCAATCGGATTTCTTTAAACACTTGCAATAACTCTCTAAATCCTTTAAAGATTAAATTTCCTGTCGGCTTATGCCCGAAAACATTATTGGGAAGAATAAAAAATGGAATCTGCGCGAATGCAATCCACCAAACAGCAACCGTAACAAAACACCAGCGTACATTGACATCAAAAACTTTCAGCATTACTAAATTGAGGATAAGAAGAATTGAACTGCCGATATATCCCATGGCAAATCCTTTTGCGCTTACTTTATCCTGATCTTTGGGTTCGGCAATTTCGGGAAGGAAAGCGTTATAAAAAACCAAACTTCCGTTAAAGCCGATACTCGCAAACACCACAGACAATAATCCGAGCGCAATGTTAGCGGTATCGAAAAAATATAAGGACGCGCAAGAAAGCGCACCGAGATAGCAGAAGAACTGCATGAACCGTTTTTTCTTTCCTGCGTAATCGGCAATCCCTGAAAGTGCCGGAGAAACAAACGAAATGATGAGGAACGAAAGAGAAATGGCATAGGAATATATTTCAGAACTGTCGAATTTTCTTCCGAACATTTCAACAATTCCGCCTAAATCTTTTTTTGTAACGTTCTCATAAAAAATCGGAAAGATGGCGGATGTAATAACCAGCGGATAAACGGAATTTGCCCAGTCGTAGAAACTCCAGGCGGTGATAATTTTCTTGTCGCCTTTTTGCATTCTTTCAAAGAAAACAAAAAATCCCCAGCAGGAGCTGAGGACTTTTAAAAAGGTGTCAACAGGAAACTATCTGGAGATAAGCACTTTCTCTGTCATGACGTTTTCTTCTGAATTTACTTTTATGAAATATACTCCGTCTGATTTATCCGACAGATTGATGGTGCTTTTATTCTGATTCACCGTTTCACTGAGAATCTGTCCCCCGATAGAATTGTACACCTGTATCTTCAAAGTTCTGAGTTGGGAGTTCGGAGTTTGGAGTTGGAAAACTCCTGTTGACGGATTTGGAAATATGGAAAAAGAATTATTATTTACTTCTTCATTTACAGATGTTGCAGGTGTTGCGCAAATCAGCGAGTCAAGAAATTTGGATGTTTCACTGGTAACCAATCCACGATAAGGATAAAGAGAATGCTGACTTCCGTTAATCCAGAACGCTTTATGAGTTCCGCCAGTATTTGCCATTTGCATGTTCACGTAATAATCTCCCCAGTAAGAAGCATAATTCGGATATTG
Organism: Bacteroidota bacterium; assembly: GCA_016213405.1. Classification (NCBI taxonomy): domain Bacteria; kingdom Pseudomonadati; phylum Bacteroidota; species Bacteroidota bacterium. The sequence goes on along the minus strand of JACRAM010000108.1, from coordinate 29,966 downwards.
CCCCTGATAAGGTTGCCCGTAATAAAAATTCACAACCGGATCTCCGTATTCATGAAAGAAAATTGCCGCAGGGTCATTTGGTCCATCCACTAAAGAAGTATCCGGAATTGCACCGAAGATGGAAATGATTCCGCGCACGCGCGAGGAAACATTATTCCATCCGCCATTGCCGTCAATGCTTCCCAAATCAGGACGTTGATACATTCCTGCAACCAATGATTGCTGATTGCAGTCAGAAAATTTTTCGGAAGCTTTGTTCAGGAATGCAACCATCAGCGAAGTCCATCCGCCAGCACTGGTTCCCCCCATGAAAATATTGCTCGTGTCAATTCCATAAGTAGAAGCATTTGCTTTGAAATAACGAACTGCGCATTTTGCATCCTGCATGGCACGGTAATCAGCGCGTGTGAATTCTTTGGTGTCGTAAGGATTTGGATTTTGTGAATTATCATTCACAGGTCCGAATTGTCCCCAGTAATCATCGCGGTAATCAATGGTTGCGCAGATAAATCCCTTTCTTGAAAATGAATCGCACATTGCTACCACATCAGGAGCAGTTTTGTCTCCCTGAGCGAATCCTCCACCGTGAACCCAAATAATTACGGGACGCTTGTTGCAATTATCTCCAACTGGCGACCATATGTCCATTTTTTCTTGTTCAGTGGTTCCGTCAAAATTTACATCAGCACTTTGTGTGTACTGAACATTACTGGCGAGAATTGTGTTTTGAAAAATGGAAGTCGTGTAGCCATCATTCCCGCAACGGCAGGGCTGAGCGAATGACCAGAAAGAGATCATGAGCAACATGAAGACAAGCAACAGAACAGTTACTTCTCTTACTTCTTTTAATTGTGTTAAAGTTGTTTTCATTTGTTTTGATTTTATTCCGAAGGAACTCCTTCGGAGGTGAAACGGGTTTATTTATGAAACAAATGTCAGTGCAAATGATGGATTACACAAACCAATGTTGATTTATTATTGGAAATTCGTTATACATAAATTACATTAAGTACGTATAGTAAATATCTATATTTGCTTAATTAACTTGGAATTTCGTGAAAGCTTCTGATGACCTTCATAAATTGATTTTAGCACTTACTATGCAGGAAAAGCGCTATTTTAAGATAATTGCCTCATCTTCTTATACACGAGACGGACAGAATAATTACATCCGCTTGTTTGACGCGATTGAGAAACAGAAAATCTATGATGAGGGAAAAATAAAGAATCAGTTCAAAGGAGAAATATTCATCAAGCATCTTCCCTCCGAAAAGAATTATCTCTTCTCGCTCATCCAGAAATCGCTCAGGCAGTACCATTCACAGACAAATATTGATATGACGATTAAGGAATTATTGATCGATGCTGAAGTGCTTCATGAGAAATCGCTTTATCCGCAGTGTAAAAAAGTACTTACAAAAACAAAAAAGCTGGCATACAAATACGAACGGTTTGTTTTTATTCCGGAGATTATTCGAATCGAAAGCCGTTTGTATGACATGGATTCAATGGGTGCATTAGCTGAAGAAGAAAGAAGTGCGCTAAAAAAAATGAAAACTATTAATCGTCTCCGTGTCTTAAGTAATAAAGTTGCAAAGCTGGTTGCATCTGCCCATCACCTTAGGAAAGAATCCGAGTTGACGGAGTTTGACAAAATAGTTTCTGACGATATTCTTTCGGATGAGAACAAAGCAGATTCATTTACTGCAAAGATTTATTTCTTCTATATCAATGGAGTATGCTATGAGATGAAAGGCGATCTCAAGCGAAGTTATAAGTACAGGAAACATTTTGTAGAAATAGCTGAATCAAACCCGCGATGGATGGAGATTCATGTAAAAAATTATCTCCCTGCCTTGAACAACCTTGCTATTTCCCAGATGGAACTGAAACGATTTGACGAAATGAGTGAAACCATTTACAAGATTCGATCTGTCGGAGCTTTAGGAAAAAAAATATCTGAAGACATACAGCTTTCTGTTTTCATTTTTGCATCTATTCTAGAAATGAACTACTGTCTGAAAACTGGCGATGTGAAAAACGGAATTTACACTGCGAAAGAATCGGAAGCAGGACTGAAAAAATTCTCAGGAAAAATTCATAAGCAATATGAAATTGTCCTCCATAACAGCATAAAGTATATTTATTTCGGAGCTGGTGAACTGAGAAAATCCTTGCTGTGGTCTAATAAGGTCATTAATGAAAGTTTTCCGGAAATTCGGCAGGACATACAGGCGATGGCGCGTATTTTCAATCTCATTCTTCATTATGAATTAGGCAATACGGATTCACTGGAATATTTTATCAAATCAACTTATCGCTTTCTTCTCAAGAGTCAGCGCTTGTATAAGGTAGAAACCATTGTACTTAATTATTTGCGCAGGAACGCGAACCTGAATTCGAAAAAGGAAATTCTTGAATCGTTCCGAAAGCTGCATAAAGAGCTTCTCCCGCTTTCAAAAGACAGATTTGAGAAAAAAGCGTTTGATGAGTTTGACATACTAAAATGGCTGGAGAAGAAAACAGATAAATGAAAAAATAATTACTGTTTTATAATTACAAATTCTACTCTTCGGTTTTTGCTTCTGCCTTCCTCCGAATCGTTGGAAGCAATAGGATTTGTGCTTCCGAATCCGTTAATTTCAATTTTGTTGACTGCATTTTTAGAAGCGAGGTATTCTTTCACTGATTTTGCCCTGTCAAAAGAAAGTTTTTTATTCTCTTCTTCATTTCCTTTGTTATCAGTATGTCCGGAGATTTGAATTTCTGCAGAAGGATTTTTTTTCAGCCAGTCACCCAGATTATTAAGAGACTCAAATGAGGAAGGAAGAAGAGTTGACTTAGCAGTTTCAAAGAAAATATTTTCAAGTACAATCGGCTTGTTTACTTCCGGTTTAATTTCAGGAGAAGAATTTTTTGTGACAGGATAATTACAATATCCCTTTAAGCTGTCAGAAACTTGCATGAGACATAAATCATCAAAGTAGCAGCGGATGGAGTAGGGCCTTGATTCCTGAATAACTTCAGAATTAAATTCATTCATCGCGTCAGCAAGTTTTTTGTGTTTTCTCAGATACGATTCCCTGTCGCTTTGCGACAAACTCATGTATTCGGTCAGTTCATCGGCAATAGGAGTGGAAGGAAGAAAATTTCCGATGATCAAATTAGTTTCATTTCCGCTGGCAGTGAATCTTCCAGAAATAAAAATCCATTCTTTTTCTTTAGAAGCAAAGGAAACAGGTATTAATAACTGCGGGTCAAAGAAAATATAACTGGGATTAGTTACAGAGAAATCTTTGCCTGAAAAACCGATTTCCAGTTGTTTAAAGTTTTCGTAATTATCTTTTTTCTCGTCAGCCAGCAAAACATATCCCGAAAAATAATATTCCGTATTTGCTACAAGCGCCTGAGTGAGTTTTACCATCATGTATTCACCGGCTTCCCGCCCGTAGAGGCAAATTCCGGAAATTCCTTTCCCTTCATGCGCTTTATTTTTTTCTTCACCATTGTATTGGGCTTTCGGAACAGGGCAATCGCAGAGATAATGGTAAAAATTATTTGAAGGCATTGACCATACGGAAATCCTTGTATTCAATCCCAGGCATTTGTCGTGATCTTCAAATCCGGGATTTGGAATTAGGTTTTGAGCGCAAGAATAACTGTAAAGAAAAATCTGAGAAAGAATTAAATAGTTATAGAGAACATTCATATTTTAGAATCTGAATTCTTTTACTGTATCAATAAAGCATTTCACTTTATCTTTTTCTATATCAGGATAAAGACCGTGACCGAGATTTGCAATATGACGATTCGGACCAAATGCGCGAAGCATTTTTTCAGTTTCTCTTTTTATGGTAGCGAAATCGGAGTAGAGAAGACATGGATCAGCATTTCCCTGAAGAGTTTTGTTCTCTCCTATCAGGTTTCTTGATTCTGCAATATCCATCGTCCAGTCAAGCCCGATTACTTCGCAGTTAAGTTTGCTCATTTCCATTCTTGCGAAGTAAGCGTCTTTAGCGAAAATGATTTTTGGTACTCCATTTACTGAGTTGCAGATTTGAGAAATGTATTTCAGAGAGAATTCATTGTAATATTCCGGGGATAAAATCCCTGCCCATGAATCAAAAATCTGAATCAAGTCAGCACCCGCAGATATTTGTGCTTTCAGATAATTGATTGAGCTATCTGTAATTTTCTGAAGAAGCGAGTGTGAAAGTTTCGGATTAGTGTAAAGCATTTTTTTCGCTTGCGAAAAAGTTTTGCTACCGCTTCCTTCAATCATGTAGGCAAAAATTGTCCAGGGAGCACCGCAGAAACCAATCAGCGGAACTTTTCCGTTCAGTTCTTTTTTCGCGAGTTTAATAGCGTCAGTCACATAATGTAAATCTTCTCCGTTTGCTATTCTTAATTTATTCACATCAGTTTCTGTCCGAATAGTTTTTTCAAACAGCGGACCTTTCGCTTCGATCATTTTATACGGTAGTCCCATCGCATCTGGAATTACAAGGATGTCAGAAAAAATTATTGCAGCGTCAACTCCTAAAATATCCACGGGCTGGACGGTAACTTCCGCAGCTAATTCTGGATTCTTTACAAACGAGACGAAATCTTTTTCTTTTTCCCTGGTCTTTCTGTATTCAGGCAACACTCTTCCTGCCTGGCGCATGAGCCAAACAGGAGTTCGTTCTGTTTTTTCTCCTCTTGCAGCGCGAAGAATCAAATCATTTTTTAACATGAGCAAAGTTATTAATTCGTAAGAATCAAATAATATATCTTTGGCTTCCTAAAAATAATCCTATGAGAAAAGTTTCTATTCTTATTATTTTTCTTCTTCCGTTTATTGTTTCTTCCAAAACAAAGATGTTGACGATTGAAGAGGCGGTTCTAAAACAAAGAAATACACTTGCACCTCAAAAGCTGGAACAGCTCAATTGGGTTTCTAAATCCAATAACTATTTTTTCGTTGGTTATGGAACTAATAAAAACTGGCTGATGATCGGCAATGCTGAGAAAGGAAAGCCGGAAAGAAAAATTTCTCTTTCTGAAATTAATAAACAGTTACGCGATTCCAAGTTTGATACACTAAGCGTTTTCCCCACTATATCTTGTAAGGGAAGTACTATAAACTTTAAGGATAATAAATACAAAGCGGTGATCGATTTACTTTCTAAAAAAGCAAATTTTATTCCTAGAGATATTCCTAAAGAAGCAGAAAATATCGAGGAGAGAAATGTAGAATCTGATTCGGATGTTGCAGCGGCTTATACAATTGACAATAATCTTTATGTATGGTCTGATGGAAAACAAGTTAAGGTAACGAATGATGCTGAAAGAAATGTTGTAAACGGAAAATCAGTTCATCGAGATGAATGGGGAATCAATAAAGGAACTTTCTGGTCGCCAAAAGGAAATTATCTGGCGTTCTATCGAATGGACCAAACTATGGTTACGGATTATCCGATAATTGATTTCACGAAGCAACCTGCGCGGGCGGAAAATATCAAGTACCCGATGGCAGGAGGAAAAAGCCATGAAGTAACTGTTGGCGTGTTTGATATGAAAACTCACAAAACAGTTTTTCTGAAAACGGGAGAGCCCAAAGAACAATTTCTGACAAACATCGCATGGAGTCCAGATGAAAATCATATTTACATAGCTATTCTCAATAGAGTGCAAAATCATCTCTGGCTCAATTGCTATAATGGACTTACCGGAGATTTTGAAAAAACTTTGTTTGAGGAAAAGGATGATAAATATGTTCATCCCATGCATCCGCTTCAATTTGTCAAGAAACATGACGACCAGTTTATCTGGCAAAGCGAGCGTGATGGTTACAACAATGTTTACTTATATAACACCAATGGAAAATTAATCCGTCAGCTCACCAATTACACCGCGCCCAATGTGCGAAGAGCTTATTCTGTGGAATGTTTTAACGTTCTTGGTTTTGATGATAAGGGAGAGAAACTTTTTTATATAGGAATCAACTCCCGCAAAGTTCTTGGAAGGGAAATCCGTTTTACAAAAATTGACGGAAGCGTTGATGATACGATTGCTTCAGGTGAAGGAACTCACTCTGCCATCTTGAGTTCTGATGGAAAATATTTTCTTGACACATATTCTTCTGTAAGTATTCCAAAAAGCGTAAATGTTATTTCAAGTGCGGGAAAAAGAATTCAGAATATTCTTACCGCTGTGAATCCTTTGAAAGATTACAAGCTCGGACAAATGCGTTTGTTCACGCTCACTGCAGCCGACAATTCCACTTCGCTTTATTGCAGGATGATTCTTCCGGTTGATTTTGATTCCACAAAAAAATATCCTGCCATTGTATATTTGTATAATGGTCCGAACGTTCAACTCATCACAAACACATGGCTTGCCGGAAGCGACCTTTGGTTTCAATACATGGCGGAACACGGTTACATTATTTTCACGGTTGACGGACGCGGCTCGGGAAACAGGGGACTGAAATTTGAGCAAGCAACTTTCCGCAATCTCGGAATGGAGGAAATGAATGACCAGTTAAAAGGCGTTGAGTTTTTAAAATCAAAAAATTATGTTGACGCAAACCGGCTGGGAGTTTACGGCTGGAGCTATGGAGGATTCATGACTACTTCGCTCATGACACGCCACGCGGGAATTTTTAAAACGGCTGTTGCGGGTGGTCCCGTGATTGACTGGAGTTATTACGAAGTGATGTACACCGAGCGCTACATGGATACTCCGCAGGAAAATCAGGATGGATATAAGAACAGCAGTTTGCTCAGCTACGCAGAAAACCTGAAAGGAAAATTGTTGCTCATTCACGGAACTTCGGATGATGTGGTAGTGTGGCAGCACAGCATTTTGTTTTTGAAGAAATGCGTGGAGAAAGGAACTCAGCCGGATTATTTTGTGTATCCCGGTCATCTGCATAATGTGCTGGGCAAGGACAGAGTTCATTTGTATGAAAAGATTACGGATTATTTCATGACTAATTTATAGCAGAGTATGATAAAAAGAATTAAAGAACTCGAAAAGATTTCCCGCCTTCTTGAGCCCTCTCCGGGCGAACGGAAAGAAGTTCGCAGGAAAGTAGTTTCGTATAGCGAAAAATTTCTGAACGATATTGAAAAGATAAAAGCGTATAATGTAACTATCGGGAAAGGAATTGATTTGCTCGAATCTCCAATTTCTGAAAAGCCGATTGATATTGATAAGGCAATTAAACTGATTGAGAAGAATGTTGATTATCCGGGACTGAATCCTGCTTCGGGTGGACACCTTGCTTACATTCCCGGAGGAGGAATTTATTTTTCTGCGCTCGGAGATTATCTTGCGGATATTTTTAATCGTTACGCAGGAGTTTTTTACGCAAGTCCCGGTGCTGTGCGAATGGAAAATATGCTCATCAAATGGATGGCAGAAGTTGTTGGATTTTCGAAAAACGCAGGAGGCAATCTGACTTCAGGAGGTTCGCTTGCCAATCTGATGGGAATTGTTACTGCGCGTGACGCGAAAAATATTTCTTCGTCCAACATTACCAAGAGCGTAATTTATCTGACCAAACAAGTTCATCATTCTGTGGATAAAGCAATCCGCATAGCGGGACTGAATGAATGTGTGATTCGCCACGTACCTATGGATGAGAGATTCAAAATGGATATAAAAGAACTTGAAAAATTAATTTCACTTGACTGGCAGAATAAACTAAATCCTTTTCTTGTCATCGCTTCCGCGGGAACAACCGATACGGGCGCAATTGATCCGCTGGAAGAAATCGGAACAATTGCAGGAAAAAATAATCTCTGGTACCACATTGACGCGGCTTACGGTGGATTTTTTGTTCTTACGGATGAAGGAAAAAAGAAACTGAAAGGAATGGAGATGGCAGATTCTCTTGTCATTGATCCGCACAAAGGATTATTTCTTCCATACGGTTTAGGAGTTATTCTTGTTCGTGATGTGAAGCATTTACAGAAGTCACATTATTATCAGGCGCAATATTTACAAGACGCGATTGAAGGTGCCGATGAACTTTCTCCGGCTGATCTGTCTCCTGAACTCACCAAACATTTTCGCGGATTGCGTTTATGGCTTCCGTTGAAACTGATGGGTGTGAAACCATTTCGTGCATGTCTGGAAGAGAAACTTCTTCTCGCCAAATATTTTCATAGAGAAATTCAAAAGTCAGGATTTGAAGTTGGACCGGAGCCGGAACTTTCTGTTTGCACTTACAGATGGATTCCGAAGAGGGGAGATATTAATGCGTTCAATAAAAAATTGTTGGAAGCGGTGGTGGCTGACGGAAGAATTTTTATTTCATCAACCATGCTGGGCAATAAATTCACATTGCGTTTTGCCTGTCTGGCATTTCGCACGCATTTGAGAGAAGTGGATTTGCTTTTGCAGATACTCAACGAGAAAGTAAAAAAACCCGAAAAGTGATTTCAGAAAGTAGCCATATGCAGTTTTTTGTCTTTGCTTTTCAGCAAGGTCCCTTTTTTCTTTACGTTTTCTTCCTGTTTGCTTTCATCGCTTAATATGTTATCAAGATAACTTTGCACTGTTTTATATTCCGCTTTTGCAGATGAGCCGTTGGTCATGGCTTCGGTAGTATAGGCGTTCAGCAAACCATCCAGATGTTCGTTAAACATAACCGCTGTTGCAAACATATCGCATCCTATCACTTTATCGCCCGTGCAGGCAACAACGCCTATCACATTGCTTTGTGTTTTCAGAGCGGCTTTGAAAAAGTCGGTATAGCCGTTCAACTCGTTGTTATATTTTTTAGAAGTATCAAGTGCTGTATAAGTGCCTGTTTCAGTTGCTGCAGAATTTTTTGATGTTACATCCGCCACTTTATCCCAAACCCCCTGCTGGCTTTTCTCCACAATGGCAGTTTTGCGTATGTTATTGCTGGTTACTTTAGAATATCCGTAGAAAGTATTATTTGCTTTTGCAGATTCATCGGAATAACTCCATCGCCCGTGTTCAACACAAAAGACAGAAATATCTTTCTTGCCGCTTTTAGGAGGCAGGATCATATCCTGAGCCAGCACCCTGTCCTGCTGCCCGCCTTTCACTATTTCTCCCGCCATCAGGAAAATAGAATCAGTAGAAGTGTTTTCTATAAAAAGAGTATTTACGGTTGCACTTCCGGATTGTTCACCGTGCGTATTATTAACTGTTTCGGTGATTGCCACTTTTTTTCCTTCCAGCGCTTTTTGTAAGGAAATATATTTTCCAATGTCTTTATGCGCATCCATAAACGCTTCATTCGCATAAATGGGAAACAGGCGGAGGTTCTTGTAAGTGAACTGCGTAATGGTGCTTTCGTGAATGGTAAGGTTTTTTGAATTGTACTGTGCATTGCTTATGGCTGCTAAGCCCAGCAAAGCGATAGTGAAAAGTTTTTTCATTGGAAGTTGGTTTTAAGAAAGGTTTTATGCAGGATGACAATGGAACATAATTTCCATAAAACGGACAAACAAAAAGAATATTGTACTATGAAGAAAGGGAAGAATCTGTTTACAGCATCTTATACACCTTTGTCTCCTGAAATTTCCGATAGGGCTTTGGAACTCTGAATTTGAATCTCCAGCCCAGATCAAAAGAGCCGGCAAAGAATTTCATTTTAAAATTCAAGGCAGTTGATTCATAATTATTCAGGTCATAGGTGCTGGTGGCGCGGATGAAAAATCGTTTTCCATTCCATCCGACAGAAGTTCGCCAGTCTCCGGCAAACCAGGTTTTCCAGTAACTGTATTGAACGTTTTCAGGATAAATATAATAATGCCGGTACTGTCTTTCATAACCCAGCGCAAACAAAAAGTTGAAATAAAATTTTTTCCAGAAGACAAATGTCCTTGTATAGCCCGCTCCGGCAGAGTAAGCATATATGTTCATTTTGTTGAAACCATCCCAGATGGGACCGTAAAAATTCTGAAGCGGGGGAGGGATAATGGAAGAATCAGAATACATAGAGAGTCCGTAAAAATTATATACCAGCAGCACCGAACCGGCTGATTTCACCTGGCGTTTTACATTCGCGTAAGCACCGCTCAAAGAAAATCGTTTATGAGAAATAGTATAAATCAGTTTTGATTTAACCTGGCTGATGTTCATATTGGGATTCTGAAAATACGGTGTGGAATCAGTAAACGGATGAATGTATTTCGTGGTGTTGTTGTCATAAAATCCCGTGTAACGCCTGTAACTGTTTTCGAAACGAAATCCGCTGGTGTTAATATTCAAACCTAAATCAAGATAATCGGTATTGCCTTTTCTTTTATCCACAGAAGGAACCGAACGGTAGCCGAATGCAAGAGAAAGAATATCATAGTCCAGAGAAATTCCTGAAACCTGATTGGCGTTTGCGATGTAATTGATGGTTGACATTCCTGAATCAGGAAACATTTTCTGAGAGATGGTAATATCAAACCGCCTTTCCGATTGCCAAAGAGCAAGTATGAGTTTGTCTTTATAAAATTTAAGGTAGTTGGTGTCTATCCTGCTGGTATCAACAGAGAAAGCAGAAGCAGAGACGACAGTTGACTGCTGGGAGAAAACCAATTGGCAACAGGCAATTGGCACTATGCAAATGAGAACCGGTAATAATTTTCTCATTGCTGTTACGCTTTCACGTTCGAGCGGATAATATTCAGTGCGCCTCCTGCTTTGAACCATTCAATTTGCTGCGCGTTGTACGAATGATTCACTTTTATGATTTCGTGGTCGCCCTTGCTGTGATGAAGGACTAATTGTAATTGTTTTCCGGGCGTGAATTCAGTTAAGCCGAGAATATCAATGGTGTCATCTTCCTGAATTTTGTTGTAATCATCTTTATTGGCAAATGTGAGCGCAAGCATTCCCTGCTTTTTCAGATTTGTTTCGTGAATGCGCGCAAAAGATTTTACCAACACGGCACGAACTCCCAAATGCCTTGGCTCCATCGCAGCGTGCTCGCGCGAACTTCCTTCTCCGTAATTTTCATCACCTACTATGATTGAGCCGATGTGTGCTGCTTTATACGCACGCTGAATTTTTGGAACTTCATCGTATTGATTGCTGAGTTGATTCTTAACTGAATTTGTTTTTTCATTGTAAGCATTCACAGCTCCAATCAGCATGTTGTTTGAAATATTATCAAGATGCCCGCGATACTTCAGCCATGGTCCTGCCATTGAAATGTGATCGGTGGTACATTTTCCTTTTGCTTTAATTAAAAGTTTCAGTCCTTTAATATCGGCACCCTCCCATGCAGAAAATGGGTCGAGCAATTGCAGGCGGTCAGAACTTGGTTTTACTTTCACCTCCACATTGCTTCCGTCCTTAGCGGGTTCCTGATAGCCGGCATCTTTCACATCAAAACCTTTCGGAGGAAGTTCTAAACCGCTCGGTTCAGAGAGCTTTACTTTTTCTCCTTTTTCATTTGTGAGAAAATCGGTAATAGGATTAAAAGTCAAATCTCCTGCGAGTGCCAGCGCTGTAACGATTTCGGGAGAAGCAACAAACGCGTGTGTGTTGGGATTTCCGTCATTGCGCTTCGCAAAATTTCTGTTGAAGGAAGTGATGATGGAATTTTTTCTGTTCGGGTCGTCCGAATGGCGGGACCATTGACCAATGCAAGGACCACAGGCATTGGCAAGGACAACTCCTCCCATTTTTTCAAAAATGTCGAGATAACCATCACGTTCCACCGTATAGCGGACCAGTTCAGAACCGGGCGTAATGGTAAATTCCGATTTTGCTTTCAACCCTTTGTCAACTGCCGATTTTGCAAGAGAAGCAGCGCGTGAAATATCTTCGTAAGAAGAATTGGTGCAGGAACCAATCAATCCGACATCGAGTTTTGCGGGCCAATTATTTTTCTTCACTGCTTCTGCAAATTTTGAAAGAGGCCATGCCAGATCAGGAGTGAACGGGCCATTAATGTGGGGTTCGAGTTCTGAAAGATTTATTTCAATCACTTGGTCAAAATATTTTTCAGGATGCTGATATACTTCTTTATCTCCGCGAAGATGTTCTTTTACTTTATCCGCTAGTTCCGACACATCTTTTCTGGAAGTTCCTTTTAAGTATGCCGACATTTTTTCATCGTAACAGAAAACAGAAGTAGTTGCGCCAATTTCAGCACCCATGTTGCAAATAGTTCCTTTGCCTGTGCAGGAAAGCGAATCCGCGCCTTCGCCAAAATATTCAACAATGGCATCGGTGCCGCCTTTCACAGTAAGAATCCCCGCCACTTTCAGGATAACATCTTTTGATGAAGTCCATCCGCTTAATTTTCCGGTGAGCTTTACACCAATGAGTTTCGGCATTTTTAATTCCCATGGAAGTCCGGCCATCACATCGCAGGCATCCGCTCCGCCAACTCCAATCGCAATCATTCCCAATCCACCTGCATTTACGGTATGAGAATCGGTTCCAATCATCATTCCACCCGGGAATGCATAATTTTCTAAAAGCACTTGGTGAATAATACCTGCGCCAGGTTTCCAGAAACCTATTCCGTATTTATTCGAAACAGAGGAAAGAAAAGCATACACTTCTTCATTCACTTTTACAGCGCGTTCTAAATCTTTTTGGGCTCCGGATTGGGCGACAATCAAATGGTCGCAATGAACGGTACTCGGAACAGCAACTTTTTTTCTTCCTGCCTGCATGAACTGAAGCAGCGCCATTTGTGCGGTGGCATCCTGCATGGCTACTCTGTCGGGATTAAAATCAACATACGAGGAGCCTCTCTCTAACTCTTCCCTAAGGGGAGAGGACAAATCCAGATGCGAATACAAAATTTTTTCTGTGAGAGTAAGCGGGCGCCCTACTGATTTTCGTGCTGCTGCTACTTTAGCAGGAAGCCCTGCATAAAGTTTCTGAATCATTGAAATATCGAATGCCATAGGTGTAAGGTTTATTTTGCGAAAACGAATTTACATAAAATAAAAAACCCCGACAGTATGTGTCAGGGTTTTCTTATTGACTAATTCTAGAATTATTTCACAACTGAAAATTGTTTTGTCAGAACCGCCTCGCCTGTTTTGAACTGGCAGAAGTAATTTCCTGCACTGAGTTTTGAAACATCTACAGGGAGCATGTTTCTTCCCATCGGGAGGTTATCAAATGCCATGACAACTTCTCCGAGAGAATTCACAAGCTTAAGAGAAGCGTTGCCACTGCCAACAATATTGTAATTGATATTTACTGTGCTGGAGGCAGGGTTTGGGTATGCCTCCATCCAGAAATTATCTGCTGTAACTTCAGAAACTCCTGTGGCACAAGGACCGGTATTATCCCATTTTTGCTGTGCATAGCATGCGGTATTTTGAATATCTGCTAGATTATCTCCGGCAATGATTGCAAAAGCAACTATAACGCTGTCACCTGCATTCACTGAAAGCGGACCAGTGCTCATGCAATCCATCACATCACCGCCAGTGGCAGTAAATCCATCGGCAGCACGATTGGTAGAAAGTACTGTGTATTTTTCCTGCGTATCGAATGCGGGAGTTCCCGCAGTAGGGTCAATTCCTCCACCGCCACCGGCAATGTTGTCAACAACATAATGGGTGGCACCAGCGCTTGTCAGTAATTTAAAGGCAGCATAAGGGCCAGTAATATTCGGATTCCACACATACCCTATTTTATTAACGGCATCATAAGCGGCTTTGTCTTGCGGAGTAGCATTGGGAATATCCCAGTCGGCAAGCAGACCCGCATACATATTATTCAATGTACTTGCGCTCGTATTCTTAATAACATATTTTACAATAATAAACTTCCGGTAAGGAGAGGCAACCCATGCATATGCGCTGTGATGCACTTCAACGGGAATGGCAGACGGTGCAGGAGCATCATTGAATTTTCCGTCTGCATCAAAATCTGAAACTGTTGCGGGAGTAACTTGATATACACGGGCTAAAGAACCAAAATCTGTATCTCCAGTAGCTCCACCTCGGAACATATCAGAAACTTTTGTAGAAGATGTTCCAATCATCAAACTCATTTCGTAAAGAAGATTCTCAGGAGAAGGCAATTGATATTCAAATCCGAGACCATTCGCCTGCCCGTCATTATTATATCCGATTCTGCCTTTGCTTGTAATGCTCGTGAACACATCATTTATGGTAATATTGATATAGTCCTCATTTACTGTTACACTAAAATACTGACTGCCGGTAAAAGTGCCGTCAGTAATTGTTAGCTTGAATTGGATAACCGCGTTAGGCAATGCGCCCGACTGGATGTTAACAGTAAAGGGAGCAGACTGGGAGTTGGTTCCAAGTGTTGCCAATGATCCGATGGAATAGGGACTGCCGACAGTAACTGTTCCGGGACCAGAAACAACCGTAAGCGCTGCGGAAGCAGAACTGCTTGAAGGGTCAAGATAATTAGTGTACAGCGCACTGATAGAAAGATTTTCATTGGGCATGAACACATCATCATTACCATCAGTAATAGTGATAGGGTTTGCCATAAGAGATTTTGCGGCAACGGTAAGTGCGCTGTAAACATCAATGCGCCCTTTGCCGAGTTTGCCTGCAACATATTGAGAAGAAGCCGGCAGCGGATCGCAGGTTTGTTTAAGTTTTTCACCAATCTGAAAAGCATTTGTATAATTGAATTGAGATTGAACGAGACCTGCAGCACCAGCTGAAACAGGACAAGACATAGAAGTTCCACTTACGGGTCCATAACCTCCTCCACTACTTGTGGACAAGATGTTACTTCCTGGAGCCGCCCAATCCACATCATTTCCGTAATCAGAAGAACCTGATTTTGCATCGCCACTGGTTGTCCATGATACACGATATACATTATTATAGGAAGAAGGATACACCAATTGGTCAGCGCCACCGTTTCCGGCAGAAGCAAATACCACACAGTTCTTATTGATAACTGCATAGTCAATAATGTTTTGACCATAAGAACCTCCACCGCCCCCGCCCCAAGAGTTGCTGATGATTTTTGCACCATGATCGGCTGCATAAGTGATGCCATTATATGCGGCAATCAGAATACCACCTGCATCAGCAATCTTTGTCATAAAAAATTTGCAATTGAAACCAGGGCTCGCTACTCCCACACTATTATTTGTGACTGCACAGGCATCGCCAGAAGTATAAACGCCATGAGAATCTCCCTGCCATGTTACGTCCCTATCATTCATCCCCACATCCCATCCATCGTAATTGTCAATGTATGTGTCACCATCATCATCCACTCCATTTACTGCCGGACCATCGCCAGTATTGTGATAAAGATTTGCAGCTAAATCAGGATGATTTAATTCTGTTCCGGTGTCTGTTATTCCTATTATCACACTTGTGCTTCCTGTTGTAATGTTCCAGGCGTTTGGACAATTTATACTTCCTGTTCCCACTACACCAGTGCCTACAAGATGGTATTGCGAACTCCATTGAGGGTCATTTGGATTGAGATGAATTTTCGGAACATACCATGGCTCCACGTATTCAAAGTATCCGAGCGATTTCATCTGGTTGATTGCTTTCACAAGTTGTATATCGGCAGTGTATTTGAAAGAATAGATGAGCGAAAGGTCAACTAATTTTTGACCAAGAGCATTTCTTTCCTGCGCTGGCATTTCATGGTGCGGATAAATCTTGGCAAGGTTCTGCGCTCCGATAGCGTTCAGGAAATCCTGAACGGGAAGGATGTTATCCACAGAATTTACTTTGCAGTTCTGACGGTAGTTGGGTTTTACTCTGAAGATAATGGTTTTGGAAAGATAATCCTCTCCGTCCACTAAACCCTTTGTCATTACAAAAGGAATTTTGGATAAATCTCTTCCGGGAATAATTACTTCGCATTTATTTCCGGCAAAAGTCAGCACTGTGCTGAAAGAAATAATGGAAGCACAAAACAGCGATGTAAATTTTTTCATAATGGTTGTTTTTAGTGGTGGGGTTTATTAAGAGAAGGAACTAAATTAGGATTTTTTATTAGTGTTTCTGAAATTATTTTACAACTGCAAACTTCTTAGTCATCACTGCTTCTCCTGTTTTCTCCGAAACAAGATGAATGAAATATATTCCGTTTGGTAAATCAAGATTAAGGATTAAGGATGGTTCGGCTCCGCTCACCACAGGTTTAGGATTAAGAATTTTTTCAGAATACATCTTTTCTCCTAGTGCATTTGTAATTTGTAATTTGCTTTCAACCATAAACTGTAAACCATAAACCGTAAACTCGCCAGTTGTAGGATTGGGAAAAATAATTATTGATTGATTTTCTGAAATAGATTGTATGCCCGTACACAAATCCACATAAATCTGTGCTGTATCACTATTGGAGCAGTTGTTTCCATCTGTGTAAGTGTAAATAATATTATGTAAACCGCCTCCAGCAATATTTGGATCGAAATTTCCTGCACTCACTCCATTTCCTGAATAAGTTCCTCCGCCAGGAGTTCCACCAGTGAGAGCGTAAGCGCTTGCATTAATGCAAAGGGAGTCAGGATTTAAAGAAACAGAAACTGCTGGTAATGAATTTACTGTAACAGAAACAAGTGTAGAAGTATCCGCTCCGCACTGATTAGTAACAGCAACGGTAAAACTTCCTGATTGATTTACAACAATGCTTTGCGTGGTTGCATTGTTTGACCATAAATAACTGCTTCCTGAATTTGCTGTGAGCGTTACGTCATTACCCATGCAAAATGTGGTTAAACCGCTTGGAGTTATCGAGGCTGTAGTTGAAAGAACTGTAATATTTGTTACAGTTGAAGTTGCCGAACAACCGCCAGCGTTTGTTACGGTGACAGAATAATTTCCAGCTACTGAAACTGTAATATCCTGAGTAGTAGCACCTGTTGACCATACATAACTATTTCCTGCACTTGATGATAATGTAACATTGTTGCCCTGACAAATTGTTGTTGAACCGTTTGCAGTAATTACTGGCGTTGCTTGCGGAGGATTCATACTTACAGTTGTTGTAGTGGTTGCCGTACATCCATTAGCATCCGTAACTGTAGCTGTATAATTAGTAAGTGCAGTGGGGCAAACACTCACGCTTGTTGTCGTCATATTTCCCGGCTGCCAAACATAATTATTTCCTCCATTGCCACCTGTAGCATTTGCCGTTAGTGTTGTACAGTTGCCTGAACAAATAGGTGATGGAGAGTTTGCAGTTACATTCAATACTGAAGGCTGAGATATTGTAACTGCTGCGGTCGTAGTTGCGCTTACAGCATCGGTTACAGTAATAGTATAAGTTCCCGCACATAATCCGGTTGCAGTTTGATTTGTTTGTGCATTATTCCAAAGATAGGTATAAGGCAAAGCTCCTCCTGAAACATTCGCAGTTCCTGTTCCATTACATTGTCCATAACAAGAAACATTTCCGTAGCTGGTTGTTGCAGATAATGGTAAGGAACAGGGACCGGTATTGTTCCACTTTTGTTGTGCATAACAAGCGCTGTTCTGAATGTCGGCAAGATTGTCTCCGCCTATCAAAGCAAACGCAACGGTAATGCTGTCGCCTGCATTAACGCTGAAGGGTCCGTTGCTCACACAGTCCATCACATCTCCGCCCGTTGCAGAAAACCCGTCAGCATTTCGCGTAGTGGAAAGTGCGGTATATTTTTCTCCTACAAGAAAATCGGTTGCCGGATCAATACCTCCATTACCACCTGCAATATTATCTATGCAGTAGTTCTTAACGCTGGCAAGATTTGTAAGACATTTAATTCCTGAATACAAACCGTTGGCAGAAGAAACATCATAACAATATCCCATTTTATTTGTTGCATCATACGCGCTCTTGTTCTGGCCTGCATTGGTGATATCCCAGTCAGCCACAATTCCTGCATACAAATTGTTTAATGTGCTTCCTCCGGTATTTTTAATTACATATTTTACAATAACAAATTTCCTGTAAGGTGAGGTAGACCAGGCATAAGCGCTGTGATGCACAGTAACGGGCAGGGGGCCTGATGCAGAAGGAGCATCGTTGAACTTGCCATCCACATCAAAATCAGAAACAGTGGCTGGAGTAACCTGGTAAACACGGTTGGTAGAAGCAAAATCAGTATTCCCGCTGGTAGTTTCGCGGAACATGTCATCTACTTTTGTAGATGAAGTTCCAACCATTAAACTCATTTCATATAGTAAGCTATTGGGAGAGGGAATCTGGTATTCGAAGCCAAGCCCTTGCGCCTGCCCGTCAAGATTATAGCCAAGTCTGCCTTTGCTGGTGATGGTGGTATGAACATCATTAATAGTGATATTGATGTAATCCACATTCACCGTTACACTGAAATACTGGATGCCGGTAAAAGTGCCATCTGTAATTGTTACTTTGAATTGTATTACTGAATTAACAGCAGCTGAACCGCTAATATTAACTATGAACGGACTGCTGTTGTTATTTGTCGTATCAAGCGTAGGCAAAACGCCGATGATAAAGGGATTGCCGCTTGTAATAGTTCCTGGTCCAGAAACAACAGTAAGAGTGGCTGTTGCAGAACTGCTTGAAGGGTCTAAGTAATTAGTAAATCTTCCTCTGATGGAAAGATTTTCGCCCGGCAAAAGAACATCATCGTTACCATCGGTGATGGTGATAGGATTCATCGCAAGTGATTTTGCTGTCACTGTAAGAGCGCTGTTAACATCAATCCTGCCCTTTCCAAGTTTACCTGCATTGTAGAGCGCCAAGGTAGATGCGCCAACATACGGATCGCAGGTTTGTTTTAACTTTTCCCCAATCTGGAATGCGTTAGTATAATTGAATTGAGATTGAACAAGACCCGCAGCGCCTGCTGAAACAGGGCAAGCCATGGAGGTTCCGCTAAGAGTGGAATAACTGCCTCCGCTGTAAGTAGAATAAATGCTGCTTCCGGGAGCGCCAAAATCCACATCCAAACCATAGGATGAAAAACCGGACTTGGCATCAGAGCTGGTTGTTGAAGCTACACGATATACATTATTATAGGAAGAAGGATAGAGGGATTCTTCCACACCGCCATTACCTGCAGATGCGAGAACAAGACAGTTTTTATTAATGGCTGCGTAATCAATAATATTTTGTCCATAAGAACCACCACCTGTTCCTCCCCATGAGTTGCTGATAATTTTTACACCATGGTCGGCAGCGTAAGTGATGCCGGTATATGCGGCAACAAGCGCACCGCTTGCATCGGCAATTTTTACTGGCAGAAATTTGCAGTTGAATCCCGGACTGGCAACACCTGTTCCATTATTAGTAACTGCACATGCGTCACCTGAAGTGGCAACTCCGTGAGCATCGCCTTGCCATGTGGGGTCTCTGTCATTCATCCCAACATCCCATCCCTGGTAATTATCAATGTAACCATCACCGTCATCATCAACTCCATTTACGGTTGGTCCATCAGCATTATTATGTGCAATGTTTGCTGCCAAATCAGGATGGTTGAGTTCAGTACCAGTATCTGTAATTCCGATTACAACACTCGTGCTTCCGTTTTGTGTGCAAAAAGCGGTGTTGCGTACATTAATACTTCCGGCCACATTTCCCTGTAAATGATATTGTGCAGATGTGCCCAGGTCATTAGGAATACACACTGCATGAAGTTTCGGAACATACCATGGCTCCACATATTCAAAATATCCGAGTGATTTCATCTGATTGATTACTTTTTCCAATTTCATATCAGCAGTGTACTTGAAAGAATAGATGAGAGAAAGGTCAACTAATTTTTGACCAAGAGCATTTCTTTCTTGCTCTGGCTTTTCATGGCGCGGATAAATCTTGGCAAGATTCTGCGCTTCGATAGAGTTTAGAAAATCCTGAAGAGGCAGAATGTTGTCCACAGAATTTACTTTGCAGTTCTGGCGGTAATTCGGTTTAACACGGAAGATGATGGTTTTGGAAAGATAATCTTCACCGTCCACTAAACCTTTTGCCATAACAAATTGTTTCTTGGATGGGTCTTGCCCGGGAATAATAACTTCACATTTATTTCCGGCAAAAGTCAGCACAGTGCTGAAAGAAAAAATTGAAACACAAAACAACGATGTAAATTTTTTCATACAGGTGTTTTTTAGTAAAGTTATTAAATGGAATGTAAAGGTAGAAATCTCAATATCAAAAACAAATTTTAACGAAACTTTTTTTTGCACCTCTCACCCCGGTTTTGCCACCCCTCTCTATCTGATAGAGAGGGGAAGGGGGTGAGTCATTTAAACTCAGGAAAATCTTTCAGAAATCGGTAACCAGCAGATTCAAAATCTCCCTTTAGGGATAGGGCAAGTAATTCACAGCAATAATGCTTCAACCCATTTGTTACTGCCAAAAATCTCGTTTTAGTTTTCTGTGACATGTTATAAGTAGCTACCTGGTCAAACGTATCCTGCGAAATTTTTACATCCGGTTTTTTGCATTCGATGATCATCCACACATTTCCTTTCCGGTCGTGGATGGTGATATCGCTGCGCTTTTTAAGTTTGTTATACTTCAATCCCATTTCAACAGCAATCAGCGAAGCAGGATATTTCTTTTCTTCAATCAGATACCGAATAAAATTCTGCCTCACCCATTCTTCAGGAGTGAGGACAACGAACTTCTTTCTCAGTGAATCAAAAATCCGCAAACCCTTTTCCGTTTTCTGAATGCGGAAAGAATATTCGGGGAGATTTAATTTAACCATGGTGCGGATAACTAATCGTTACGGATTTACGAAACTACAAATCATTACGAATGTCTGATAATGGTGCGAATAACTAATCGTTACAGATTTACGAAACTACATATGATTTCAAATTTGTATCTATTCGTAATTTCGCAAATTAGTGTTCATTCGTTATTTGTACTATTGTAATTCTGTAAATTCGCATGCATTCGTTATCTGTACCAAAGTGGACTTCGACAAAATAATATCCGACCTAAAGAACAAAGTTTACCACCCTGTTTATTTTCTGATGGGCGAGGAGCCGTTTTTCATTGATGAGGTTTCCAATTACATCGAGAAAAATATTCTGGACGATTCCGAAAAAGAATTCAATCAAACTGTTTTATACGGAGGCGAGACAAATATTCTGCAAGTCATCAGCGAAGCCAAGAGTTATCCCATGATGAGTAATTACCGCGTGGTGATTATAAAGGAAGCGCAGAATATGAAAGACCTTGTGCCGAAGGAAAAAAGCCTATCCCCATCCCTTCCCCAAGGGAAGGGAGAAAGTGGTGATAAAGTTCCCCTCCCTTCGGGAGGGGTTAGGGGTGGGCTTCTTGCTTATTTAGATAATCCCCAGAAGAGTACAATTTTAGTTTTTTGTCATAAATACAAAACGGTGGACATGCGTACAGCCATCGGAAAAACCATAGAGAAAAAAGCGGTGGTGCTGAAATCAAAGTCGCTGTATGAAAATCAGGTTCCTAAATGGGTGGAAGATTTTGTAAAACAAAAAAATTATTCTATCGAACCGCACGCCAGCGCACTGCTCACAGAGTTTCTCGGAAACGATTTAAGCAAAATCGCTAACGAACTCGAAAAACTTTTTATAAATATTCCTGCTCCCCTCTCCTCGGGGAGAGGGGCAGGGGGTGAGGGCAGGATTACCACCGACCATATTCAAAAATACATCGGCATCAGCAAAGAGTACAACAACTTTGAACTGCAAACCGCCATCGGACAAAAAAACGTGCTCAAGGCAAACCGCATCATAAATTATTGTGCGAGCAATCCTAAAGACAATCCCATGGTCGTCACCGTGGCATCGCTTGCCGGATATTTCACAAAAGTGCTCGTGTATCATTCGCTGGCAGATAAATCGCAGAACAATGTTGCTTCTGCGCTCAAGGTGCCCCCGTTCTTTGTTAAAGATTATGTTTCCGCATCCGCCCATTACCCGTTCAATAAAGTGATGAACGTAATTTCCCTCCTCCGCGAATACGATATGAAATCAAAGGGCTACGAGAGCACAGGCGCTGCCGAAGGCGAACTCCTCAAGGAAATGGTGTTTCGAATCATGCATTGATGTATTTCTTCCCCCTTAATAAAGGGGGACAAAGGGGGTTGTTTCTTTTGAATTATTTCTTGGGCGCGCCCCTCGAAGACTCAGGTCGGGCTATCCGCTACAATCTCTGACCGAAGCGTCAGAGGATTTCCACTTCAATCGTTCGCGCAAACAGCCCTGTGTGGTGAGGCATTTCGTTTTCCCCGCGCTAAAGCGCGGGGCTATTAATATTTTTCCCCTACGGGGAAACACAGCCATTAATATTTTGTTTTTGATTTTTCTTCACTCCGTAGGAGTGAAATATTAATAGCCCCGACATTTATGTCGGGGTAAAGAATGCAAATCAAAATCTCCCCTCCTTTTGAAGGAGAGGGGTAGGGGTGGTAATTAATTTCAGGATTTCCGCGGATTTTATCCTGAGCCTGCCGAAGGAATCCCTCGCGCAGTTAGACTGACATCATAACGCACGAATGGATATTTATAATATTCTTCCTGCGGGATATAAGTATTAATGCTTAATATTTTTGGAATTGTTCCTCCTTGTGTAATATAAAGCAAGTACTCATTATTTTTATCAACGGTGCTTATGCTCATTTGTAAATAATACTTTCCATTTATGCCTGAAGAAATTTTCACAATAGTCTGTCCATTTTTTTTCAACTCCATATCAGCGCCCATAACTGATTTCCCATTGCTACTATCGGAATTTATGTTGCCTTTGAGAATAAAAATAGCATCAGTTTCTCCGTTTTCGACAGTAGTAGGATTCTTCTGTGTCGTTTTAGGTGCATCTTCAGAAAAAGTTTGTAACAGGAATTTACTTATGTAACCTTTAACTCCATTGTAGCAAACCAAATAAAATATGTCAGCTCCTATAGATTTTTCTATTACATACAAAGTTGCATTTTTAGGTAATGTCGCGATTATTTTTGATTTGTCTGAGTATGTTTTCGTGCTGAAGAGATACAGATACTCCTGTGTAGTATTTGTCAAATTTGTTTTATATAGAAAATCATCGCAACTAATGTTTGGTTTTTCATTTTGCGAGTAAGTATTTGTCGTTATAGGTGCAACTTCAACAATTGGTTGTTTTTTATCCTCAGATGAGTTATTAATTTTATTTGTTGTATTTAAAATTGTCAATGCTCCATTGTTAGGGTCAAATTGAAATGCACCAAGTTTAGATATTGCACTTTGTCCCAATAACAATGGAGCAGAAAGCTTGTTTACTATAGATGAAAGCAGAAAAAAAACTGCAAAATATTTATTTGGTTCGGCAAGGACGGCTTTCTGTAATGCCGCTCGGCAAGGAAGAGTTTGAGTTGATTGTGAAGATGGGAATCTGATGTGCGAATGTGCAGATTTCTGATGTGAAGATGAAATTCATCCGCACATCCGCACATTTACTCATCTGCACATCTGTTTTGCACATCCTATTACCTTTGCAATCATGAATCTTCAAGAAAACATTTCTTTAAAGAAGTTTAACACTTTCGGCATTGATGTTTCTGCAAAGTATTTTCTTGAAGCAAATTCTGCTTCTGATATTCAAAACTTCTTAGACGACAAAAGTTCCCCCTTAATAAAGGGGGCTAGGGGGTTGTTAGTTCTTGGTGGCGGCAGCAATATTCTCTTCACAAAAAACTTTGACGGCACCGTTCTGAAAAACAATCTCAAAGGAATTGAATTACTGAAAGAAGACTCGGAAAGCTATTTTGTGAAAGCGGGCGGGGGAGAAGTGTGGCACGAGTTTGTCTTGCATTGCATTAAAAATAATTACGCAGGAGTGGAAAACCTTTCACTCATTCCCGGTTCAGTAGGCGCTGCTCCCATTCAGAACATTGGCGCGTATGGAGTAGAACAGAAAGAAGTCTTTCAAGAGCTCGAAGCAATCAATCTTGAAGAAAACAAAAAAGTAGTTTTCAAAAACTCCGATTGTCAGTTCGGCTACCGCGACAGCATTTTCAAACGCGAAGCGAAAAATAAATTCATCATTACTTCCGTTACATTTATATTGAACAAGAAACCAAAACTTAATACAAGTTACGGAGCCATCAATCAGGAATTAGAAAAGATGGGAGTGAAAGAAATTTCCATCTCGGCAATTTCACAAGCCGTGTGCAACATACGCAGAAGCAAACTCCCAGACCCTGCAGTCATCGGCAACGCAGGAAGTTTTTTCAAGAACCCTACTGTGAGTGCAGAGAAATATAATTCATTGAAGAACGATTATCCTTCAGTGGTTGCATATCCCTCACCCAATGGGGGAGGGCAGGGAGGGGGCTTTAAGTTAGCTGCCGGCTGGCTCATCGAACAATGCGGTTGGAAAGGAAAACAATTCGGCTCTTATGGCGTTCATCCCGTTGGAAATGAAAAACCTTCCTACGGAGTTCACAAAGACCAGGCATTGGTGCTGGTGAATTACGGAGGAGCAAACGGGAAAGAGATTTATGAATTGTCAGGAAAAGTTTTGCAATCAGTTATAGAAAAGTTTGGAGTTGTTCTGGAAAGAGAGGTAGTAATCGTATAAAACAATTCCCTCTCCCTTGGGAGAGGGACAAAGGGAGAGGGCAAATGACAATAGGAAAACAACTTGAGTTAGGATTCCGCACTTACTTCAGTGCCATCGGATTTATTTTCTCCAAAGGGTTGTGGTGGGCGTTTATATTCCCCGTCATTCTGAATGTGTTATTATTTATTGGCGGCTATGAAATCATTTCTTCTGTCACCGGAAACATTCAGGACTGGGTTTTGGATTTAATCGGATTAAAAGAAAACGATTTTTTTCTTTCAGAGGTTCTTACCGGTTTTCTTTCAGGAGTAATCTGGCTTTTGATGAAAGTGATGTTCTTTTTTGTGTTCGCTTACTGGGGCGGTTACATTACACTCATTTTACTTTCACCCTTGTTTGCATATCTCTCCGAAAGAACAGAGGAAATCGTTTCGGGGAAAAAATATCCATTCAATGGCGACCAGCTGATGCGCGATATTGTAAGAGGTATTCTCATTTCTTTAAGAAACATGTTTATACAAACCGGCTGGATGATTTTATTTTTCTTTATTGGTTTCATTCCTGTCATCGGTTGGCTTGGCGCTATTGTCCTTTTTATTATTTCGGCATACTTTTATGGTTTCGCATTTATTGATTATACCAGCGAGCGCAGACGAATGAAAATTTCTCAGAGTGTACAGTTTGTTCGTTCCTATAAATGGCTCGCCATCGCCAACGGAACTATCTTTTGTCTTTTTCTGATTCTTCCTTTCTGCGGAGTGTTGTTCTCTGGTTTTGCTGCCATTGTTTCTGTAGTGGCGGCAACGCTGGCAGTGAATGAAGTCAAAAGCCCATCCCCGACCCTTCCCTAAGGGAAGGGAGAAATATTACCTTTACCACCCACAAAAAAACTTTCTACAAGTCCTTCCCTTTGGGAAGGATTTAGGATGGGCTTCAAATCTATGCTTCGGATTTCTGCTGTATCCTATATTAATACCAAGCCCTTTGTTTATGGTATTGAACATTCGGGTTTTCTGAAAGAGTATTCTCTCTCGTTGGATGTTCCTTCTGTGTGCGCTGAAAAATTATTGAAAGGAAAAGTAGATATCGGTCTTGCGCCTGTTGCCATACTTCCGAAACTGAAAGAGTATTACATCCTCCCCGATTTCTGTATAGGAGCAAACGGTCCGGTGAGTTCCGTGATGCTTTACAGCGATGTTCCGCTGCAGGAAATCAAAAATGTTTATCTTGATAATCAATCGAGAACTTCAGTGATGCTCGTTCAGATTCTCGCCAAACATTTCTGGAAGATAAAACCTCGATTTATCGGAGCAAAAAAAGGATATGAAACGAAGATAAAAGAAACAACTGCTGGCGTAATCATTGGCGACCGGAATTTTTCAATGAAGAAAAGATTCAAACATGTTTATGATTTATCGGAACAATGGAATCTTTTCACAGGGCTTCCTTTTGTTTTCGCCTGCTGGATTTCAAATAAAAAGCTTGACAAAAAACAATCGGAAACATTTTACAACGCCCTTAAGTTCGGTCTTGATAACAGAGATAAAGTGATTAAGCAGTTGCAAAATAAATATGACAAAAAACTAATAAAGACCTACCTGAATCATTCTATCAGTTATTATTTTGATTCATCTAAGAGGCAGGCAATGAATTTGTTTCTGAAACTTGGCAAAGACCTATTGTTGTATTGACGGATTGTTTTATTGTTTTCACCCTTTATATACAATTTAACAATATCACAATAAAACAATAAAAAAAATCATTTTGGCTTTTGAATCGGAATCATTATGTTTGCGCCTTAATTATCAGGACACGGGAACCAAATTAATCTGACAATGAAAAAAACTCTTCTCTTGTTTATTGCATTCACCGTCTTTCAGGCATCGTATTCGCAGAAAGACGATACAAACGTTTTCACAAAAGGAACGGATGAATACAAAATGTTTATGGCGCGCCAGGATTTTTTTGGAGGAGATTACCGTTCTGCGCTGAATAAATATAAGGAAGTTGAAAAAAACCGACCCAACGATGGAGCGGTTCACTTTTATATAGGTGAATGTTATTACATGATGAAGACCTATGAAGATGCGCTGGATGAACTGGAAAAAGCCAAATCACTTAATCCCAGCGCAACAGCAGAACTTCCGCTGCTGCTTGGAAAAACCTATCACATGCGCTCCCTGATAGATAAAGCGCTGGATGAATTAAACATCTACCGAAAGTCTATAGCCGACAACTCTAAGAAAATTACTGAAAGCGAAGTAGATGTTGAAATCGCCCAATGCAATGTGGCAAAGGAACTGATGTCAAAACCCGTGAATGTGAAACTTATCTCTTTGGTGGATATTAATTCGCAGTATGATGACAAAGGTCCGGTGCTGACCAATGCAGACAAAACAATCATATTCACTTCCCGCAGGCCCGCAGATGATAAATCAAAAACCGATACCGAAGGCGACTATGGATTCTATGATGATGTATATGAAAGTTATTGGAGCGATGAAAAAAGAACATGGCTTTCTGCCGAACCCATTCGCGGACCCATCAATACGCCAGGGTACGATGCGGTTACGAGCATTTCACCAGACGGAACCATGATGTTTCTTTACCGCAATGACCCTGCCGAAGCAAGAGGAGGAGAAATCTTCTTATCCAGAAAAGCAACTTCCGGCAAATGGAAAACACCTGAAATACTGCTCAAGCCCGTAAACACAAGCTACTATGAAGATGCCGCTTGTATTTCTCCTGATGGCAACACACTTTATTTTATAAGCGAACGCCCGGGCGGATTAGGAAGAGGTGATATATATGAATCAAAAAAAGCAGGCGAAGTGTGGGCAGAGCCGGTAAATATTGGAGCTCCTGTCAATACTCCTTTTGATGAAAACGGATTATATCTTCTGCCTGATGGCAAAACTCTTTTCTTCTGTTCCAACGGACCTGCTTCCATGGGCTCGTATGATATTTTTAAAACCACACTCGGCTCAGATGGAAAATGGACATCTCCTGTAAATGTTGGCTGCCCAATAAACAGTGTAGCAATGGAAACAAAATTTGTTATGACTGCGGATAAAAAAACTGCCTATATAGCATCCGTTCGCGATAGCGGCTTGGGCGAAAGGGATATTGTAATGATAGATATTTCTAATTATGATGTGATGACTGCAGTAAACATTCTTTCCATTACTACTATTTCTACTTTAAAAGGAAAAGTAATGAGTTCAGACAGCGCCCATGCTGCCCTTTTTGTTGAAATCAGAATTATAGATAAAGCAACAGGCGCTCAGGTAACAATGACAAAATCAGGCGAAGATGGTTCTTATTCCATAGAATTCCCCGGTGATAAGCAATACATCCTTGAAATAAAGCCCGATGGATATCAGAAGTTCTCTGAAGAAATATCTGTTCCCGCAGGAAAAACTTCTTCCAAAGACATTACTCTCATTAAGAATTGATTATAGGACTTACGCAATTTTGTATTTCTCTGTGAAACTCTTAAAACTCTGTGTTCTCTGTGTTAAAATTTTCAACACAGAGTTCACGGAGAAACACAGAGTTTCACAGAGTGCGTAAGTCCTAGATTATTGTTCTACTGTTCTATTGCTAAATTGTTAAACAGAAACAATTAGGTAAATAGTATTGTTGCATTGCTTTATTGCTTTATTGTTTTAAACCGCAGCCATATAGCCATACAACAATAAAACAATTTTTTTGCTGTTCAGATATTTTACCTACTTTCGCAATCCTTTTTAAGAAGGGGAAAGTTAAATGGTCAACTAAGTTAAATGAGTTAAATAAGTCAAGTAAGTTAAAACCAAAACAACTCAATTAACCTAATTAACTTAATTAACTTAATTAACTTAATTAACCAATCAACTAAAAAAGATGCCAGCCATTATCCGCCTTTCACGCCATGGAAAAAAAGGACAAGCGTTCTACCACATTGTGGTTGCCGACAGCCGTTATGCCCGCGATGCCCGTTTCATTGAAAAAATCGGAACCTACAACCCGCGCACTAATCCCGTAACAGTTGAACTTAAATTTGACAATGCTGTTGCCTGGATTCAGAAAGGAGCAAAGCCATCTGACACCATGCGATCCATACTTTCCAATAAAGGAGTAATGTATAAAGCCCATCTGCAGAAAGGAGTGGCTAAAGGAGTTCTCACACAAGAACTGGCAGATGCAAAATTCGCCCAATGGATGTCTGAAAAAGATGTAAAAACCAGCACTAAAAAATCATCTTCTGAAGCATCCAGAAAAGATGCCTACAAAAAACGCATGGCAACTGAAACATCGGCAAGAGACAACCGCAGCGCAAAACGCAAGGCAAAAGAAGATGCACTAGTTGCAGCCCAAATTCCCGCAGAAGATGCCACATCTAAAGGAGCAGATGCCACATAAGATTGTAGTAATCGGGAAAGCCAAAAGCCCAATCCCCGCCAGAAAAAAGGGTAATAAGGAATTGTTAATCTGCCTCTGCAACCTTTCGGCATCATTCATCATCTTTAGTGTAACCATTTTCTTTTACATTCGTAGCACTGTTATATTTGCTTTGTAGAGAAGAAAGTTTTGCCCCATTAAGATTCCCATGCGAAAATGATTTTATGTCAAATGCCATTTTTGCCTTTAAGCAGTTCAAAGTAAGGCAGGATAAGTGCCCGATGAAAATCAGCACCGATTCGGTTCTGATTGGCGCATGGGTTAATCCCAAGGGAAAAAATACAATTTTAGATATCGGAACAGGAACAGGCATCCTCGCCCTCATGCTCGCCCAGCGCTCTTCCGCCATGATTGATGCCATTGATATTTGTGCCGAAGGATGCAAACAAGCAGCCGAAAATTTTTCTAATTCAACGTGGAGCAATAAACTGACTATTCAATGCACCCCGCTGCAAGAGTTTTTCCCCAAAAAGAAATACGATTTGATTATCAGCAACCCGCCTTTTTTCCCCTGCCCCAAAGCGCATAAAGAAAAAGATGGAGCGCAGGCAAGGTTCAATCATAAATTATCTTTTGCCGAACTGGCAGATGGGGTTGTCAGATTGCTTTCTCCCAAAGGAAGCTTTCATGTAATTCTTCCTGTGCACGAAGGCACCAGTTTCACCAACGAAGCCGAAAAGAGAAAACTGTTTTTAACAGATTACGTTTGGGTGAAAACAACTGCGCGAAAAAAGTTTCCGAAGAGGATACTTATGAAATTTGAATTCTCTCAAAAGCAAATGAATGACGATAAAATTTTAGTTATTCAAAGCGATAATGAATATACAAAAGAGTATAAAGAGCTTACCAAGGAGTATTATTTGAAGTTTTGAATTGATTAATGATTACTGATTCCATTGTTCCATTGTTCTATTGTTCTATTGCTTCATTAGAGTTTATTCCGATTAAGGATTGTACATTAAAGCTGCCTTGATACAGATAACAGATTCACACAGATTTTCTGATAAACAGCCAATCCGAACTCTGTAAATCTGAAAATATCTGTTATCTGTACCATACTTTTATACTGT
>JACRAM010000107.1 GCA_016213405.1 Bacteroidota bacterium | reverse complement strand
TCGCAATCACCCACCGTGCAACACTAAACGATGAACTCGTTACACTTTTTAAAGAAGCAAATGAAATCCTCAACAAAACTTTAGACCCCATTTCCGTATCTTTCAAAACAAACGGCAACAAACATTATTTAAGCGACTACCGAAAGGCAAGAGAAATAATTGACCTCGGAAAAGGAACTACACGCATCAAAGGAAAAATCACAATGCTTTCTGCCGATGGAGAACCCGCCTTCAACAAAACAGTAAAAATAAATGAGCAGAATGTAGAAGTCAAAACCGATGTAGACGGCTTATTCGTTCACGAACCCGAAGCCCCAGCAACAGTTACCATGACAATTTCGGGCGATGGAATTGATTCCCAAACCACACAACCCTTTGCCGTGAAAAAAGGCGAAACCATCATAAAAAACTTCATCCTCCAGCCCACAGCCAACACCTGATGTATTATTTCCCTCTCCCTTTGGGGGAGGGATAAAGGGAGGGGGCTTGTTTTTGACGAAAAAACCCAAGCATAGCCCTTCCCGTTGACAGCATGTCATATCTTGCCCGAAGCATTGACAGGTTCGTTGACAGCATAGCATATCTCGTTGACAGCATGTCATATCTTGACCTAAGCATTGCGGGGTCTGACCTTAGCATAGACCATCTTGAGTAAAACATAGCGCATCTTGACTCAAGCATAGCGCATCTGGTCGGAAGCATTGACAGGTTTGACCGAAGCATTGTCAGGTTCGGCTCAAGCATAGACAATCTTTTCCCGACAACTTCGCATCTGGACAGTAACATTAACAGCAACTTTCGGGGGACAGCGTTTCTTATCCCGACCATCTCGCATACCCTGACAACTTTTAACGGCATCTTTCGGCTGACAGCGGTTCTTTCCTAAAATATTCTCATCATCGGACAGCAAATAAAAAACACCATCTTCCAAACTGGCACGCACATTTGCACTTTGCCTCTTTTTATTTTTACGCGAATAGGCAAAATGCAAAAGAGCGTGCCCTTCCTGCACCCCGACAGAAATAAATTTTCAAAAATGCCCGACACCAAAACAAAAACAAAAAAACAACATAGCGGACAATGGACAATTACTTCACGACACAGACGACAAAACAGCACAGGTGGTAACATCCGCTTGCCTCAATGGCGGTTTTCGTTCGGGAAAAATGTTTTGTGTATTTAATTATCTTTGTGGTGGCAGACAGTTTCTCGCTTTTAATCCGCCACTGCGGCAAGCGGAGGAACATTAGTAGCAAGGCAAAAAATACAAAAAAGACAATGAGACAACTCCTACTCTGCCTGACAGCTTTTCTCATATTGACAACTGTGTACGGACAGACAACTTTTCAGAAAACTTATGGAGGAGCAAAAAACGACCAAGGATATTCCGTTCAGCAAACTTCCGATGGAGGTTATATTATGGTAGGGCGTTTTCAAAATTCCAACTTTACTGGAGATGTATATTTAATCAAGACCACAACCAATGGAGATACTTTGTGGACAAAGACCTTTGGTGGAGTAGGAAATGATGATGGATCTTCTGTTCTACAAACCACAGATGGTGGATATATTATTGCAGGAACTACAATGAGTTTCAGTCCGGGTAATGGTGAAGATATTTATTTAATAAAAACCAATTCCATTGGTGATACATTATGGACAAAAATCCTTGGTGGAGTAGCTGATGATGTAGGCTCCTCGATTCTACAAACTTCCGATGGAGGATTTATTATTGCAGGAAGCACTATGAATTTTAGTGCAGGTTGGGAGGATGTTTATTTAATCAAGACAGACGGAAATGCAAATATCGTATGGGGAAAATCCTTTGGAGGGATAAATGGTGACGTGGCTTCTTCAGTTCAACAAACAACAGATGGAGGATATATAATTGTAGGAAATACTCAAAGTTTCGGTGCAGGTTCCTATGATGTCTATTTAATCAGAAGCGATGCAAGTGGAAACTCCTTGTGGACAAAGACCTTTGGCGGGTCAGGTATGGACTTTGGATATTCTGTTCAACAAACTACCGATGGAGGATATATCATTGCAGGAGGCACTTATAGTTTTGGTGCAGGCGGTGAAGATGTTTATTTAATTAAGACCGATGGAAATGGAGATACCTTATGGACAAAAACCCTTGGTGGAATAAGTAGTGACGTAGGTTCTGCGGTTCAGCAAACCAGCGATGGAGGATTCGTTATTGCAGGAAGTACTTCTAGTTTTAGCGCGGGCAGTAATGATGTATATTTAATCAAGACAGATGGAAATGGAAATTCCTTGTGGGGCAAATCCTTTGGTGGAACAGGCTCTGACTGGAGTTCTCAGATTCAGCAAACCAGCGATGGAGGATATGTTATTTCAGGAAGTACTTGGAGTTTCGATCCTTTCTTTGATATTTATTTAATCAAATGCGATTCCAATGGAAACAGTGGCTGTAATGAGGGTAATACAAATACGATTACAAAGGCTACGACAACAACAGTTACAAATCCTGCCACACAGGTTTCGTCAGGGGGAATTGCTAAAAATCCTCCAACCCAAACAGGAACGGGAGGAGCAGTAACTACGCTTTGTTTTGCGAATGGAGTAAATGAAATTGAACAAAAGAATATAATCAGCATTTATCCAAATCCTTTTTCCACACAGACAACTTTGCAGACAGACAAGTTTTTCAAAAACGCCACCTTGACAGTTTACAATTTGTACGGGCAGACAGTTAAACAAATAGACAATCTCGCGGGACAGACAATTATTTTTCACCGAGACAATTTACGAAGCGGACTGTATTTTATTCGCATAACACAAGACAATAAAATAATCACGGCAGACAAATTAGTAATCACAGACAACTGACACGACTGAATAATGCCCTGCTACTAACAGCGCGTTGCCATCAGGTGTAAGTAAAACTTAGCGGCTACAGCTGATTAAAAAACCACGCTGGTCGGGATTTAAAATCCTGTGCAAAGAATAAAAACAATAGTATGTATACGGACGAAACAATATTAACTTCTGGTAAATATAAATTCATAAAACTTTGCAGAGTTCCCGCAGATTATCTATTAGGATTTCATAAACAGTACAATCCAAACAATAAAAAGGCAGATAAAGAATTATTTGAATATATTGAAAACAACGTAGAAAAAATAAAAGCACGGCAAGAGGGGAAAATAATTTCTCCTCCTCTTGAAATGGCGTACAAAATAACAGGAAGGTTTGTTCAGTTAGTATGTAAGGATTCAAATAAAATATTTTTTTCATCCGAAAAAGATGCCAAACACGAAATAAGAAGAATACAAAATTTAGAACAAGAAAATAAAAAACCTGTAAGAGCGTATGAATGTGAAAAATGCGGTGGATGGCATTTAACATCTATATCATTTGAGCA
The DNA here is from genome assembly GCA_016213405.1 of Bacteroidota bacterium. Taxonomy (NCBI): domain Bacteria; kingdom Pseudomonadati; phylum Bacteroidota; species Bacteroidota bacterium. Next base: position 31,568 of record JACRAM010000107.1, on the reverse strand, counting down.
GTGGGAAAAAACTAAAGAAAAAAAGATTTAACACTTCCCCGCTGGTCGGAATTTGTCCCGAAGGGATGCCTTCGGCATAATCCCGACCAATGAATAAGCGAACTTGAAATCCGCAATTAGTAAAATATCTTCTTCTGCTTTTCGTTAACTCAAAAATAACAAATGAAAAAGAAGATAACCTCCGTTGCTTTATTAAAAAATAAAAGTAAAGCGCTTGGCAAATGCTCTGCTCAAACAGACGAATTTTTCGAGGCGGTTTGCAACTCAATAATAAAAATAATTGACAAGTATTTTCCTCCGCATAACAAACACAAGTTAGAATTGGTTGCCTTTATGTTCAGAACAAACTGCCATGTTATTGATATTGCCATTGAAACTGAAAAAGCATATTTACTGTTGAAGCGCATGCATAAAGAAAAAGACAAAAAGAAAAAAGATGCACTTTATGAAACATACCGCGTTAAAACCGTAAAGTTTCTGTTGTTTGGCAGGCTCGTGCTCCGGTTCGGCAAAATAGCAGGAAAGAAAAAAAGATGGCTTAACTTTTTGCTGGATTGTGACAAGTTGATTGAACAAAAACTGAAAAAATATTTTCCGCTGCTCCGGCAGCGCCATTCAAAAGAAATGCTTGCTTATGGCTTGTTTGTATGGCGCACGTGCATGGAAATAGGAATTGATGCGGCAGCGTGGACGCGCATTAAATTAAAGTAAACCTCCGTATGCGCCAGGTTCTGCTTAGTGCATTTATTTTTTCTTTTTAGCAGGAGCGCCAAACCGTTTTACAAAATAATGGTAAACATATTCGGCTGCCTTATCCACCGAACGGAATCTTTTTGTCCAACCTGTAGGCGTAGAGAGGTATTTTATGGTTTTACCATCGACAACACTGCGAAAAGGTTTTATCGGCTTTACGTAACTGTATTTTACAAACCATTGTTTAAGTTTATGTTCCAGCATAAAACTGCCGGGAGCAGCAGAGGGCATGTGACCCAGCATGGTTTCAAAACAAAACCAAACTGTTCTTTTCTTAAAATGCACCACCGCGGTGGCGCAAATTGCTTCTTTTTTGTTTTTCATTTTTCGACAGATTAAGTTATAGTTGAAACGAAAAAAACCACTGAATATTTCAAATAGCGGCTTTTTTATTTCACAGCACTGCTCTGCTCTGCCACCGAGCCAATTGCCGGCACACGCAAAAGGCAGAAAGAAAAAAATCACGTAACTTTGCAGCATGGAATACATATATGAAATTGAATCTTGAAATAATTCCTGTTGATTTACTTAGGCGCTATTGCGGGCGTGTGAAAAAAACCAAGCGCACCGCATTTGAAAAACTGCACGACAGCGAGTTATCAATTAAAACTTTTAGCTTTTATACTTCCGTATCTGCCGTTTATTCCTCAAAAATAGAAGGAGAAAATATTGAACTGGATTCCTTTATTAACTATAAAAGACAGGGAGTAAAATTAAAATCCGATTATACGCGCAAGATTGATGATTTGTATAACAGCTACCTGCTGGCTCAGAAAAAAAAACTCACACCCGCCAATATCAACATGGCGCATGCTTTGCTCACTAAACATATTTTGCAAAAAACAAAGCAGGGTACAGCCCGAAAAGGAAATATGTTTGTGGTTACGCGCGATGGAAAAATAGAATATGTGGCAGCGCTTCCTTTTCATGTGCCGAAAGAATTAAATAAACTATACGCTGATATAAAGCAATTACTCAGCACTGAGTTAACTTTTAATGAAGTATTGTATTTTGCTTCAATGATTCATTTGATGTTTGTAAAAATTCATCCGTTTGAAGATGGCAACGGGCGTACCGCCCGCCTGCTGGAAAAATGGTTTATGGCTAAAAAGCTGGGAGCAAAAGCATGGTTCGTGCAATCAGAAAAATATTATTACAAAAAACATAAAACATATTACAATAACATCAGGTCTTTAGGCATGGAGTATGAAACGCTTGATTACTCCAAAGCGCTTCCGTTTTTATTCATGCTTCCGGAAGCTATCAGTTATAAAGATTAAAAAAAATAAAAGCCGCTTAAAATTAATGAAGCGGCTTTTTATTTCACAAACATGCGCGCACTCTACTGAGCAAACACCTTCACTTTTATTTCGCCATCGGTGGCAGTGCTTCGGTTCACCACCACCAGCGTTCCGCTGGGATTATTAAGAATAAGTTGTTCGCCCGGCTGCAAGGCAATGGGCTCATCACTCAAACTGTCATGCACGGCAAGAATGGTGGTTCCGGTATTCTCGGCTTTTGATTGGTCAGCCACGCGCAGGATGGAAATGCTTCCGCCTTTAGGCACATTGAATCTCCTGAAGCGGGCTTTCCTGTCTTCATTGCGCACGCGGTTCTTCAAACTCTCCATAGTATATTCATCCGTATGGGCTGGGCTGGAGAAAGCGTAAATGCTTTTTCCGGCAACGCACACATCAATCATAATATCCCACAGTTCGTTAAACGTATTTATGTTGGCTTCCGCTAATGAATCGCGCTCGTCAGTAAGCAGGTTTTGTTTTGCGTTGTCATCGTTCACCAAATCCCACAACTTGTAAAGGGCATCGCGCTTGGCATTGCTGTAACCGTGATTGGTGAGGGCTGCATATTGCTCAGAAATGTTTTGTTTGAGCAAACCCATGGCGCCATCAAATTCTTCCACATCAGCTTTTGAAATGGCTTCGCGCACCTGACCTATGCCCATGTCTTTATAACTCATGGTGAGTTCGCCTTTTTTATCTGCAAGGCGGGCAGATACTTCCAGCTTTCTCAGATGGGTGCGCATGCCACGCATGTTTTTCAATATGCGTTTGGTGATGCGTTTTAAGTCGGCAGTGATTTTCTTCGGATGAAGGAGCGACATAATAAGGTCGCGTTTTTTCCTGAATTCCGCGAGATAGTCTGCGTTCATTTCAGGGTAGTCAGCCGAGAAATCCGCCTGGTCATGTTCCAGAGAATTAATCAGGAACTTTGAGAGTGTGGGCAGTTCTTCAATTCTGCATGAGAATTTGCGGATGCCCGGATTTTCGGGTGTGGTCGGAATGATTAATAAGTATAACATGTTGTTTTGGGTTTTGCCCCTGCCCTAAAGGGTGAAGGGATTTAGTTTTTATTATTTTTTAGTTTTCTATTTGTTGTTTGCCTTTATCCCCTTTAGGGTTAGGGCTTGTGTTTTGTTTTATGAGGAGGGTAGTACAAAACAGGTGCCATGTTTCTTGGCGAAGCGTGCCGAAAAATAATTTTTCAACTCAATGAATAAATACACCGCACGGGCGTTGCTACTATGAAAAATTGAAAAAAGAAATTAACTTTTAATTTTTGAAAAAGAAAAAAGCTGTTGATAAATCAAAAAAGTCAATAATACAGCGGGTGAAACGTCATGCCCTTTTTACTCCACTCCAGCGCAGGCGCAGGAATTTTTATGAAAGAAAAGGTTTCAGCAAGCGCCTTAATGAAATGTGATTTAGTTTTGATGCGCGTTAAATCAATATCCAGCGAAAGATAATACTGGCGGTATCTCTCAAAGGTGATTTGGTTTCCTTTATCATCCACAAACAAAGGGTTGGAACTGCCGCCTGTCATGCCCTCAGCGCCATAGCCAAAAGCAATGTTCAGCCACTTAGGAAAGTGCCCTTTCCCCCGATGCTCCGATTGGGGCAAGCCTGTGCCTCCCCCTCCGGGGGAGGGAAAAAGGGCGGGGGCGAAAGAGGAAATATTCAATGAAAGCCAATACGTTTGCCCGTTATAATCTTTCACCAACTGTTCGCTTAAACTTTTTCCGAGCAGCGAAGGGCGGTATTGTGGAAAACCGGTTTGATGAAAAGAATATTTGAGAGAAATCCCCCCTGCCCCCCTTTTCAATGGGGAAACCACCGTGCTGCTTTGCAACATCTTTTGTGTGATGATGAATCCGGTGCCGAGCGTGTTGGCAGAAAAATCGCTCCATGAAAATCCCCATCCATCCGAGAAACCGTCAAGCATTTCTAATCCTGTCAGGTAAAGAAAGCTTCCCGCGCAGCCATACAGAATAGATTTTTTATTATTCGCTCCGCTCCATTGCATCATGTCAATTCCCATTCTGCCCAGATACCAAGAGGTAACGAAATGCCCTGCCTTATCCATCTGAAGCCACTCTTTGCTGTCGTCAAAAAAATGAAACGAGGTTTGATTGTAATTTTTATACCAGGCGCTGCTCAGCAGGGCAAGCGAGCCGCCATAGCCGGTTCCCTGCACGCATACGGCAGAAGCAAATCTCTTTTTATTGAATTCGGGAGAAGGGGCAAAGAACCGAACCGTGTCCTGTGAAAAAAGTTTTCCTGAAAAACTTATTATCAAAATAAACTTCAACAAAATCCTCATCCCTGAAAATGAATTATATTTGACCTGCTTATACAAAGGTAGCAACTGGCATGATTGATGTATAATCCAACTAAAATTCTCAACGGATGAAAAAACAGTTACTTCTCTTCTTATCCTTTTTCATTTTCATTTCTTCACAGGCGCAAATCAAGAAGCGCTACAACCGCCCCTTCTTCGGATTAAACATAGGAGGCACCTACGAACAAAGCGATGTAAAGGATATCGCTCACGCGGGCTGGGGCTTCACCTTTGGAAAATACTACATGCAGAATGAAACCAATCTGTTTGACGTTGGCTGGAGACTGCGCTACCTCAACGGCACCACATCGGGACAGGATGGATTTCGCAACAATGATCTGAAAAACAATTCTGCGCTCAACGGCATTCAGGATTCTGCGGCTGATTATTTCCACCATGGCGGATATGTTTACAATAATTACCAGATGAAATTTAATGAAGGCGCGTTTGAAGTGATGCTCGGATTAAATCGTTTGAGAGAGAAAACAAGAGTGGTCGTGTATGGATTCGGAGGAATGGGAATCAGCGGGTGGCAGACAAAAACAAACCAGCTGAACCCGAAAGGAAAAAGATATGCGTACGATTCGCTTGGCACTTCTCCTTCCCGTTCAGCCATTGAAGCCATGCTGGATGATTCGTATGAAACAAACGCAGACGGCAACAGCAAGATGAAAGTTCATTTTGTTCCATCAGCCGGAATCGGATTAGGATGGCAGACAAAGCGCGGACATTACATAGGTCTTGAACACCGCATAACGTTTACCATGAATGATTACACGGATGGTGTTACGCAAAGTGGCGGTGGATTTTTCGGTGGCAATAATGATATGTATGACTATACCGGATTTTTTGTTCGCTGGATGATTGGCGGTGGTTCAACAACGTATCATGCCACTGACCCAACGGGTTACAGCAACAATCCGCCACCCCCTCCGCCACCGCCAACTTATACTTATACAACGGTGAATCCTCCCCCACCCCCTCCTCCTCCTCCGGGAAATAAGAAGCCAGCGATTGTCATCAATTACCCGAACATAAATCCGTACACCACAAACAACAGCATGATGACCGTGACTGCGAGCGTATTTAATGTGGGTTCGAGAAATGATATTTCTGTTAAGGTGAATGGGTTTCCCTCGCAAAACTTTGCTTATGACATGATGACAAAAGTTTTGACACTTACCACCACGCTGAATCCCGGCAACAATGCTTTTTATTTATCTGCAGTCAATCCATACGGAAATGACTGGAAAAATGTTAATGTAATTTACGAGCAAGGCGGAAATCCTCCGCAAATGCAAAAGCCGCTCATCACCATCACCAATCCGCTGCAAAATCCTTTCTCAACAAACCAAAGCAGCGTTACCGTGATGGGAACTGTGATGAATGTAAGTTCACGGAATGACATCACCGCTTATGTGAACGGAACTCCTAACGGAGCTTTCACCTATGATGCGAATACAAAAATACTTGCTCTCACAACAAAATTAGACCTTGGTTCCAATTCCATCAAATTCAACGCAACAAATCCGTTTGGCAGCGACAGCAAATCGCAAACAATAATTTATCAGGCTGCTCCGCCTCCACCTCCACCATCGTCCAAACCCATCGTTATTATTTCAAGCCCGAGTCCGAGTCCTTATCATACAAATGTTGCTTCACAGATTGTAAACGCTACGGTTCAGAATGTGAATTCGCAGAATGAGATTACGGTTGTTGTGAATGGAACGCCTGCTCCCTTTAGTTATGATGCGAACACAAAAAACCTAATGGTGGCGAATAACAACCTGAACATAGGCAACAATATTTTCACTATCACCGCATCCAATCAAAACGGAAGCGACAGCAAATCTGTTACAGTTGTCTATGCGAATAAACAAGCGCAGGAAAAACCTGTGGTTACGATTACCAGCCCAAACCCGAATCCTTATAACACAAAGAGCAATTCTGTTTCAGTCAACGCCACAGTCGTGTATGTGTTTTCAAAACAGGAAATTTCTGTGCAAGTGAATAACCAGCCCTTCACTAATTTTAATTATGATATTTCTTCAAAAACTCTTTCATTGACAAGCAACCTGAACGAAGGCAATAATTCATTTGTCATTACCGCAACGAATCAACATGGAAGCGACAGCAAATCACTCGCTGTTATTTATACAAAAAAAGAAATAATGCTGAAACCGGTTGTTACTATTAATACTCCTTCTTCAAATTCTTTTAAGACAGAAAAAAATAATGTGGATGTAACGGCTACTGTTCTTACTATAAATTCTAAAAATGATATTACAGTAAAAGTGAATAACTCTTCGTTCCTGAATTTTATTTATTCCACCGACAGCAAAATACTGACCTTTAATTCTTCTCTCAATCCGGGTTCAAATACAATCATCATTTCAGCAAGCAATGCTGCGGGGAACGATAGCAAAAGCGTTACCGTGAATTACAATAAGCCCGTTGAATTGCCGAAACCAATAGTGACCATCACGTACCCTGCTTCTAATCCATTCACATCCAACAGTCCCAACCTTACCATTACCGCCACAGTAATGAATGTTTCTTCGAAGAATGACATCACTATCACAACGATGGGGAACGCACAAATTACCAACTTCAATTATGATTTAAATACAAAACTCCTGAGTTTCTCTCCAACCTTAATGCCTTCTACTCTTTTCACGATTAAGGCAACTACTCCTCAGGGAAGCGACAGCAAAAGCATAACGATAAAATATGTGAAGCAAACAGGAATTGTAGAGATGGATCCTATTAAAGGAGAAGGAATAAAAAATAAATTAAAACCTGTTGTAACCATAACAACTCCTGCAAGCAATCCTGCACAAGTTTCTAATTCCACAGTGCAATTTACCGCTACTGTTCTGAATATTAATTCTCAAAACGACATTAAGATCACACTCAACGGGAGTCCGTTCAAAAATTTTGTTTACAGTGCAGAATCAAAAACAGTTTCATTCACTGCTACCATGCCATTGGGTGCAAACAATGTTATTGTTATTACAGGAACTAACTCCTACGGAAGCGATTCAAAAAGCATAACGGTGAATGTGACCTAAGTCACGAATAACTCGCGGGCTATTGTATCGGCAAAGAGTTTTCCTTTTCGAGTAAGCAACAATTTATCTGATTTTCTTTCTATAAGATTGCTTTGCTGTGCACGCAAAGACGATGCTGAAAAATGAGATGATATTTCTTCGGAAAAATTCTTTTTCACAAATTTAATATCTGCTCCCCATATGGTTCTGAGGGAAGTCAGAATATACTCATTGTATTTCTGATTCTCAGAAAGAATTTCTTTCTCAAACGGGATGTTGTTTTTATGAAGACAAGAAATATAGTTGGAATTGCTGCTCACATTCCACTGCCTTGACCCGCCATCAAAGGAGTGCGCAGAAGGACCAAGTCCTAAATATTTTTCTCCCATCCAGTAACTGGAATTGTGCCTGGAATAAAATCCTTCTTTACAAAAATTTGAAATCTCATAGTGAATAAAATCATTCTTCTCCATTTCATCCATCAATACTTCAAACTGCTCTGCGCTCTTTTCAGAATTTATATTGAGAGCTTTACCTTTATTTATAAATGCTGCCAATGCAGTTTTCGGTTCTATCGTAAGCGAATAGCAGGAAAGATGCTGAACATCCAAAGCAATTGCCTGTTTAATATTTTTTTTCCATTGCTCATTTGAAAGGGTCTGAATTCCGTAAATCAAATCAATAGTTATGTTTTTGAATCCTGCATTCTGGGCTTCTTTAACAGAAGTGATTGCACATTCTGAATCATGAATTCTGTTCAGGAACAGTAAATCTTCATCTGAGAAACTCTGTATCCCAATACTTAACCGGTTAATAGGAGTTTGATAAAGTTCTTTCAGCTTTTCCTTCGACAAGTCATCAGGATTAGCTTCTAAAGTAATTTCAGCATTCAGGTCAATTGAAAAATAGTCTGCAAGTTCAGAAAAGATATCGAGAATTTCTTCATGTGATAAAACTGATGGCGTTCCGCCACCAAAATAAACTGAGCTGATATTTTTTGTTTCAAGATAATCTTTCTGCAAGTAAATTTCTTTTTTAAGCGCTTCAAGAAAATCCTTTTTGTTTTTCAGCGAAGTGGAAAAATGAAAATCACAGTAATAACATGCCTGCCGGCAGAAAGGAATGTGAATATAAATGCCAGCCATTATTTATTGAGAACAATGCGAATGGTAGTTCCTTTCCCGATTTCAGACCGCTTAACAAATATTTTCCCACCGTGATAATTTTCTACAATACGTTTTACAAGAGAAAGTCCCAGTCCCCATCCTCTCTGCTTCGTAGTAAACCCCGGTTGAAAAATGGTTTTATACTTGGTGCGGGAAATTCCTTTTCCTGTATCAGTTACATCAATGTAAACGTATTGCAACTGGTCAGTGACTTCTACATCAATAGCGCCATTGCCATCCATCGCATCAATCGAATTGCGGCAGAGATTTTCAATCACCCATTCAAACAGGGGAATATTTATTTTAACATATATCGCATGAGATGCCATTGCCTGAACAGAAAAGTTCACGCTCTTTGAAGTGCGCGTTTTCATATAAACAACCGACTTATTAAGCACTTCCATAATATCAGCTTTCTCAAGGACAGGAATGGAACCGATTTTCGAAAACCGTTCTGTAATTGTTTCAAGCCGTTTCACATCTTCTCTTGCTTCGGATAAAGTTTTTTCATCTACCCCTTTCATCTTTAAATATTCCAGCCAGGCGATGATTGATGAAAGAGGAGTTCCTAATTGATGCGCTGTCTCTTTCGCCATTCCGAGCCAAACCTGGTCCTGCTCCGCTCTTCTTGCAGTACTGAAAAGAATGTATGATATCAGAAGAAAAATTCCGATGATGCCGAATTGCACATAGGGATAATATCGCAATTGCGTGAGAAGAAAAGATTCTTTGTAAAAAATATAATTTTTCTGTCCGTCTCCTAAATCAATTTCAATAGGAGGATTCTGAAATTCTATTTCGGCAATTGTTTGCTCTACAAAAACAGAATCTTTCATTTTAAGAGAATCCATTTTACCGAAGGCAATGACATTCTTGGTTGTTGAATCTGTGTATATGACAGGAACAGAGGCGGAGTTCACCGCCACTTCCGAAATAAAGGATTTAATCAAGCCGTCAAAAACAGTTTTTAATTCAGAAAAAAGATGAGAATCACGATAGTAGAGAAAGTTTTTCTTTCCTGGGAGGATTTCTATTTCAATCGGCTTATGCTGAATTTGCATCGTGTCAATCTGTCCGTTTATATAAATCGTATCCTTAACAAGAATAGAGTCAAGATTTTTTGAAAGAAGAAGTTTTCCTTTTTCATCTACAATAATGACAGGAATGGTTTGATTATTCTTGATGACTTCAAGAACAAACGTGTAATCGCTGAGGTCACGGGTTAACTGATGGTTGGCTTCCGCCCAAAGTTCAATTTTCTGCCTCTCTTCGTTTTCGATCTTGTGAAAAAGTTCATTGGTATATTTTACAAGATTAGCTTTTCGCTGAATGGCTTCAGCCCACAAGCGGACTTTTTTTTGTTCATCATCCGCAATTTTTTTTACAAGAATATTCGTATACCACAGCGAAGCAATGACAATGAGCACTGCTCCAAGAAGCAAAAATAGTTTCCAACGTTGTTTGCGGGAATAAATATTCATGGGTGCAAATAACTAATCCCTACGAATATACGAATAGAAAAGAAAGAGAAATCAGTGAAAAATTATTCTTTAATTGAGAAAGAAACAGATGGCTGATTGATAATTCCTTTTTTAGCGCCTTCAATCATAATGATATTTTCGAGAGTGAAGATTACATCTTTCTTTGCATACTTTTCAATCATGGTTTTTTGTTTCTCACTCCACACCCCGCTAGGTCCCATCTCAGAAAGTTTAGTGGTGGTCTTATCGGCATTGGTGATGGTCGTAGTAAGATTAAAATTCCGAACGATAAACTTTGAATAATCCTGCCCTTTATTAATTGCTGAAAGAATGGCTTTCAAATCACTGAAAGCAAGTAGTTCTGCTTTGGTGAATTGAGGAGGCGCTATCATTTTTTGCTCTTGCGCAAAAACAAATGCAGAAGAAGCAAAGATGAGAAACGAAATGAAGATTGATTTTTTCATGTTGATTTTTTTTATACGCAAATATAAAAATTAAAAGTCATCATCTTCTTTCTTATCCTTTTCTTTTTCATCCTCATCCCATTTAATGATAAATTTTCCATCGTCTTTGGGTTTGTCTTTTTTATTAAGGGTTGTATCCTTCTTAAACAAGCCAAACTCTTCTCTGAGGATTTGTTTAAGAGAGTGTTTCTCTTCAATTATATTCTCTTTAAGATTTTGCTTTGCACCCTGCTTGTCATATTTGATGACGGGGTTATCTACCGTTCCGGTCATTGAAAGAAACAAACTGGTTTTTTCCTCCTTGTCATCTTCCACCACTCCAAATTCATCATTTTCCTTTTTCGCTTTCTTAGCCTTATTAAAAAGCACGTCCGACATCAGGACTTTGAAGTGATAATCAATTTCGTTATTAAAAGTATGTGAACCGAACATGGTAACATCAAGCGCATTTGAGTGAATATCCATCTTCGGAATAAATATTTTTTGATCTTTTATTTCGATCTGGTTTTGCAGAGTGGAAAATTTGATGTCTTCCAGTTCATTCACAGAAATATATTTTGAAAGGGCTTTCATCGGTTCAAAGTTTATGAGCTCTCCGCGTTCAATAGTCATATTACTTCGCACATAAATCCGGTTCAAATCAATTGTTAAATCCGGATTCATCACTGAAGCAAATTGAACGCTGGCAGTTCCAACTCCGCGCAGATTCTGGTGTGTCATGGTAGATTGATTAAAGTCTTCAAACTGATAAAACAACTTACTGATATTAAGATTATTAAGATTCGCGTCACAAGTAGCCAAAATTGTGCTATCCATTCTTCCGTCAAGCATTCCGCTGGCGGTAATTGTTCCATCCATTGTGGAAAAAGAAATGGGATCGGCAATTAGCTTTTGATTTCTCAATTGAAATGTTCCGCGAATGTTTTCTGCTTCAAATTTTCGAAAAGATAAGTGACCGATATTGCTGTTCAGATTGAAGTTAACGTTTGGAGAAAAATGGATTCGGTACACCGTATCTCGTTTGGTGGTTGCGCTCTGGTTCACCAGAAATTCGTTGAGGTCAAGATTGCCGGATTGAAAATCAGCATCTACATTAATATCTGCATCATCAACTAACGTATAAGCAAGGATATTTTTCAGAAATCCTTTCAGATAGAAATCACTCTTCGGGGTTTTTCCTGAAAATGAATTTACTTCAATATCATTGTCGTTCAGCACAAACGAACCGTTGATGCTGTCAAAAGCGAGCGTTGAGTTTTTAATTTTCATTCCCGCATCTTCAAGCATCATGTCACCGGCTAGGTTCATTTTTTCAAAATCTGATTTCTTATACTTTCCGGAATTACTCAGCGTCCCTTTATATTCCATATTAATTTTCATAATGCCTGATAGAGATTCAATAGGATAATTCCAAAGTGTATCTGTTTTCAGGAGATGCCTCACATCTTCCAGAGGAAGATTTGCCTTTATCATTGTGCTGACAAAAGGTGAAGCAAAATTATCCATACGGAAATTCCCGGATAGCGTTCCGTTCACCAATGAAGCAGAAAAAGTTTTTAATTCAAGAAAATCTTTAGCTGATGATGCGTAATAATTTCCAAGCATATGGACCTCTTTCAAAACAATGCCTGAACTTAATTGCGTAATTTCAGCCTGGGTTATTCCAAAATCTGCTTTTATTTCGGGAGAAATTGATTCATCCCATTTTCCATTGATGTGTGCATTGCAGTAAAACTCTCCATCGCTGTCATAATCGCTTATATGTTTGTGATATTTCTCAGGGAGCAGGGACAGAACGGACTGAACATCCATATCTTTTCCTTTCAGAAAAACATCTACATACGATGGATTACTGTCAGTATATTTTCCCTCGACAGAAATTTTCAAATCAGAAACATATACCAGCGCATCGCTGAACTGATAACTATTTTTTTCATTGTCCACAGAAAGATTCAAGTCCATTTTCACCGGCTTGTCAGCAAGATAATTCACGCTGTCAAGATTGAAGTGATTAACGAGCAAATCTCCTTTGATGGATAAATCATAGTTCTTACTCGTAAACTCTCCGCCCGCTATTCCGCTGTGAATGACGCAGGAAATATCAGAGTTGTTTTTGTAATCACGATACGTAAAGACAATATTATCTATTTGAAACTTTTCAAGATTAAAAACTGATTCGTCTGTTGAAGAGGAAGTTGTGTCAGCGCTTCCTTTCCAGATATCCCAGTTCACAGAACCGTCAATTCCTTTTCTGAGTTTAATTTTTCCGTTCTCCGCAGAGACTTTTTTTACATTGTATTTTTTTGTGATAATGTCCCATACATTAAAACGAAGAGAAACATCTCCGGCAATGAACAAAGTATCAATCTTCATAAATGACTGCTTGCCGCTTTTTCCAGATGTTGATTTTCCTATAGGCGACTCGAGCATTGTTACGTTCTTAAAATCAAGAGATGCATAGGGGAAATTTTTCAGAAGAGAAAGTTTAATGTCTTTCGGATCAACCATCACTTTTGTTTTCAGATTTTTGTTCAGTTGCTGAATCATGTAGTCTTTCACTTCGTTTTCATAGGCAAAGGTTATTACCAGTAATGTTCCGACAATGAGAAAAAATAAAACGAGCAGTGTAATAAATATGCGCTTGAGGGTTTTCATTGGGATGCAAAGTTGTGAAAAAGAAAAAGATAATTATGAATGAAGGTTTTTATTTCTCCACAACGATAAGTGAGAAAATATATTTGAACAGCCTATTCAATCTGATAACAACTGATGCAGGCAGAATTATTTGTTGCGCTTCAGCATCCTCACCTCGTTATCCGCAAGGAAGCGCCATTTGCCTCGGGAAAGAGTTTTCTTTGTAAGTCCAGCGTAAAACACGCGGTCAAGTTTCATTACTATATAGCCGAGTGATTCAAAAATTCTGCGCACGATCCGGTTTCTGCCGGAATGAATTTCGATGCCTATTTCCTTTTTTGTTGCTGCACCATCCACATACGCTATGTCATCGGGTTTGATAAAACCGTCTTCCAGTTCAATACCTATACGGATTTTATCAAGGTCGTCAACGCGGAGTGGTTTATCCAATTCAACATGATAAACTTTCGGCACCTGATATTTGGGGTGCATGAGCACTTTGGCGAGTTCGCCATCGTTGGTGAGAAGAAGTAATCCTGATGTGTGCCTGTCCAATCTTCCTACAGGATAAACGCGTTCCTGAACTTCTTTGATCAGATCCATCACAGTATCGCGCTCATGGGGATCATCGCAGGTGGTGATGTAGCCCTTGGGTTTGTTGAGGAGAATGTAAACTGTTTTTTCTTTATGCACTTTATTTCCGCCAAACTGAACTTTATCGCTGGGAGAGACTTTATAGCCGAGTTCGGTAATTATTTTTCCGTTCACGGTGACTACGCCTGCAGAAATATATTTATCTGCTTCTCTTCTTGAGCAGATGCCGGCATTGGATAGATATTTATTGAGGCGGATGAGCTCGGAGCTCGGAGTTCGGAGTTCGGAGTTCGGAGTTTTGGGAGAATTCCTTTCACTTTTCTCAAATGCTTTTTTAATATTATCATCACGTTTTTTGTCATAAGGTTTTCTTCCGCCATACTTGTTCCTGTTCCCGCTCCAGCTGCCTGACTTTTTCCATGGCTTTTTTCCATCGCTTCGCTCATTCGTATTACTGTTTGCATATCCGGTTTTTCGATTTTCTTTATCATTGTGACGTTCATTATCTTTCTTCCATTCACGCTTTTCAGGAAATCTTTTTTCTTTATCTCTATCATTTCTTCTTTCTCCATAGCCGCCACCACGCTGTTCGCTATTATCGCTGTGCTGAATTCCTTTTTTCCATTCCCGTCCGAACGACTGACCTCGTTCAGTGGGGCGAGCACGCTTATCGCTATACTCTTTTCTTCGATCGCCCTCTCTTTTCGGGCTGGATTCAAATTTTCTTTTATTGAAATGTTTTTTCATAAGGGGCAAAGATATACTAAAGGCAAACAACTTTTTGGATGCAGGCAGATTATTTTGGAATCAAACATGGTAATTACGACAGATAAAATAGTAATCACGGATAACTACCCCAGCACATAGTCACTATGTGATGGGCAAGATAAAAGTCGAAAGGAAAAATTCTTTCGGGCTTTTTTGTTAATCTTGCAGCAATATTCATAATCCCATCAAAATGGAATTCACAGCAAAACAAATTTCTGAACTGCTGAACGGAAAAACAGAAGGCAACCCGGATGTGAAAGTGAACAAACTTTCAAAGATTGAAGAAGGAGAAGCATGTTCTGTTTCATTTCTTGCCAATCCGAAATACACTCAGTATATTTATTCCACCAAAGCATCGGTAGTGATTGTGAATAAAGATTTTGTTCCCACCTCCCCCATCAGCGCAACACTCATACGGGTTGACAGCGCTGAAAATGCTTTTGCGAAACTTTTGGAGCAGTACAACAAAATCAAGCAGAACAAAACCGGAATCTCAAAGCACTCTTTTATTTCTGATTCCGCCAAACTCGGAAGCAATACATATGTGGGAGAATTTTCCGCAATAGGAGAAAATGTGAATATCGGAAACAATGTAAAAATTTATCCGCAAGTTTATGTAGGCGATAATTCGGTGATTGGTGATAACACTACTTTATTTGCTGGAGTAAAAATTTATTCTGACAACATCATCGGAAAGAACTGCATCATTCATTCAGGAACCGTGATTGGCAGCGATGGCTTCCGCTTTGCGCTTGAAGCTCAAAAGAAAATTCCGCAGATAGGAAATGTAGTAATCGAAGATGATGTGGAGATTGGCGCTAACTGTGCTATAGACAGAGCTACGCTCGGCTCCACCATTCTGCGCAAAGGAGTAAAGTTCGACAACCTCATTCACATCGCACACAATGTGGAGATTGGCGCCAACACTTACATAGCGGCAAATTGCGTGGTGGCGGGTTCAACCAAGATTGGAAGCAACTGCATGCTCAGCGGACAAGTGGGAGTGGTTGGGCATCTGACCATTGCAGACAATACCATTCTTGCCGCACAAGCGGGAATTTCAAAAAGCATCGTTAAAAAAGGCAATGCTTATCTTGGTTCCCCTGCCTTTGAAGTAAATAAATACAGAAAAGCATATATTCATTTTCGTAACCTGGAAAATATTGTTGAGCGGATTGAGAAACTAGAGAAAAGAAAGTCCGGAAACCAGCATTAATCCTTCACAGGTTTTTAATAAGGGACAAATCGAAATTTCAGATTGAATAAGGCTTCATACTCCTCGCCCATTTCCTTCATGCCGGCATCATCCTCTTCATATTCCCATACTATTTTTACCGGACATCCCTTTCGATGGATGGCTAAAAGTATTTTAAAAATTTCTATCAGGCATTTCCGCGAAGCTGAATTAAAATATTCAAATTTAAAAGCACACTCTGTTTCTTTTGTATCGCTGCTTTGGGCATACGCATTCAACCAGTCAATCACCGGTTGAAAAAAATCCATGCCGTGTTCGGGAATAGAACGACCGGAGAAAGAAAGTTTTCCTGCCTCTGCATCCAAAATAATTTCGAGCGAGGTGGGCGTTGGTTTTATTTTAAGCGGTTCCATTTATATTCAATAAGTAAAGGTAGGAAATTCATGCGTGTTGTTAAAATATTTTTTTACTTTGTTCTTTATCAAAAAAAATCGATAGAATTACACCTGATATGAAACAACAATTCCTACTCTTAGTTGTACTCTTCCCCTTATTCTCTTTCTCCCAGAACCAGGATTCTGTCTGGATGGTAAATAACTATTACAAAATGGAGAAAATGATTCCCATGCGCGATGGAATAAAACTTTTCACTTCAATTTACATTCCCAAAGATTCTTCTTCAAAGCATCCCATTATGATGATGCGCACGCCATACTCCTGCGCGCCTTACGGTTCAACTAAATTTAAACCCTTCTGGGAGCGGAACACAAAAATTTATCTGAAGGAAAAATATATTGTCGTGATTCAGGATGTGCGCGGGCGATACATGAGCGAAGGCGTGTATGAAGATATCCGCCCGTTCATCAAGGAAAAGAAAACAAATAAAGATGTGGACGAAGCGAGCGATACCTACGATGCGATTGACTGGATGATAAAAAATATTCCATCTAACAACGGAAATGTGGGCGTAAGCGGAATTTCTTATCCGGGATTTTATTCCACGATAGCTGCTTTGTCAGGACATCCCGCATTGAAAGCCGTTAGCCCGCAGGCGCCTGTTACCGATTGGTTTCTTGGCGATGATGTGCACCATAAAGGTGCGTTCTTCGTGATGGATTGTTTTGATTTTGATTATTCATTCGGAGTTCCTCGCCCGAAGCCGGTTACAGATTATGGAAAGGATTTCAATTATCCTACTGCCGACAACTATGATTTTTTTCTCAAAGAAGGAACGCTGAAAAATCTCACCAAGCATTACATGGGCGACACCATGAAATTCTGGCAGGAAGAAATGAACCATCCTAACTACGATGATTTCTGGAAAGCACACACAGTAACGTATTCTTTATTTAATGTAAAACCCGCCCTGCTCATCACAGGAGGTTTATTTGACGCAGAAGATTGCTGGGGGACATGGAACACATACAAAACAATCAAGAAGCAAAGTCCGAACACAATGTGCATGCTTGCAATCGGACCTTGGTTTCATGGAGGATGGGCGCGCGGTGACGGAAGCCATTTGGGAAATGTGCAATTCGGAAAAGGTGTTTCGGATTACTATTATAAAAATATTGAAATGCCTTTTTTTGATTATTATTTAAAAAATCAAAGCGATGTTCCTTATTTGATTCCTGTAAATGTTTTTCTCACAGGAGAAAACAAATGGAAACAATTTGCTGAATGGCCTCCACAAAATGTAGAAAGCAAAGCCCTCTACCTGAACGAACAAAGCGCACTGAGGTTTACAAAGCCAATCACCACAAAAAGTTTTGAAGAATATGTAAGCGACCCTGCGCATCCTGTTCCTTACACCGAGGATGTTCACATAAACCGCACGCGAGAATATATGACAGACGACCAGCGTTTCGCTTCGCGAAGAACGGATGTTCTCACTTTTAAAACAGATATTCTCACCGAAGAGGTAACTCTTACGGGTCCTGTAATTGCAGATTTTTTTGTGAGTATTTCCACCACCGATGCAGATTTCGTAGTAAAGCTCATAGATGTTTTTCCAAATGACTTCAAATATTCCGACAGTCTTTCACTCATCAACTCTTCAACTCATCAACTCAAACCTTACCCAATGGGTGGTTACCAGATGCTCGTGCGCGGAGAAATCATGCGCGGAAAATTCAGAAACAGTTTTGAAAAGCCCGAACCGTTTGTTCCCAACAAAATCTCTGAAGTAAAATACGAACTGCCCGATGTGGCTCACACCTTTCAGAAAGGGCATCGCATCATGGTGCAGATACAAAGCAGCTGGTTTCCCCTGGCAGACCGCAACCCACAGCAGTTTCTTGACATTTACCACTGTGATGAAAAAGATTTTATAAAGTCAACTATAAAAATCTATCATGATGCGAACAACGCTTCGTCAATTTTGCTTCCTGTTCTGAAAAAATAATTTTTTAGTATATTTACTTCATGAAAAGAAACATCCTACCCCACTTTGTTTTTATTGCTGCTGCTATTTTCTTTTTGTTCTCCGGATGCAATTCAAACAAATCAGAAACGATTTCCTTTTATCAAGTTCCGCTCGTTTGCGGGGGTGATAAAGAAATCGCCTGCGGAAGCAGGGCAAAACCTTTGTTCATGGCAACAGAAAAACAGGAAGAGATAAAAGAATCATGGATTAACAGGCAGGGAACGGTTATTGCCATTTTGTGGAAGGAAAGATTATCAGATGAAGAAAAAGAAAAAATAATTCAACCCCTGTTTGAGAAGTTTGAAATTGAAGCGGAATATATTTCCAATTCAGAAAAACAAAACCAACTCACCGAAAGTTTTTACTCCAACATGGCTCCTGCGCAAAAAGGAAAAGATAAATGGTACAAAGGAATGGAAGTTGACCAGCTCAGCATAGAAGAAGCGGGCGCGCTTGCCGATTCTTCCACCCTTTTTGCAAAGAACGCAAGTTTAATTAATGATGTGGAAGCCGCTTCCATCAGAAAGGAAATTGAAGAATACATGAAAACAGAACTGGTGAAAGTAAGAACCTACAAACAGCTTACAAGCATGGAAACTGACATGAAGTGGAAACAAAAAGGATATGAAATCTATGTAAAGTATTTAGGAATTGATCGCGCGGAAAAAGTGAGAGATTTTTTTATTGATTACCAGAAAAAAATAGTGAAAGAAAAATCCTGCTGTAAAAAAAACACCATGACACTCCAATCAGAAATCACCTGCCCTAAATGCGGACATAAGAAAATGGAGACTATGCCTAGCGATGCATGTCTTCTCAAATACACCTGCGAGCAATGCAAAACGGATTTAATTGCGAAAGAAGGCGATTGCTGTGTCTTTTGCAGTTATGGCTCTGTGAAATGCCCTTCGAAACAGGAAGAAAAAAAGAACTGATGAAATTTTTTATTCTTTCCTTATTTGTGTTTCTTCTTTACAATTATTCTTTTACCCAACCCATCACCAACCACAACGCAATTCCGCAAACAAACCTTTCACAGCCGCAGCGCTACGTTCCTTACAATGACCCGATGTTCAATTCAACTGTCGTTCGTATTTCCAATGCGCTTGCAGATAATATTGAAGGAACTTTCCCTGATTATTCCAAGCGGCAGGCATGGAACTCAAATGAAAGCTTAATGATGCTCCGCTCAGGAAATGGCGATGTGCTCATCTATAATGGAACAACTTATCAATACATAAAAACACTTCCATCTTCGCTGACAGGAGTGCAGGATATTTTCTGGCATCCGGCAAACCCACTGTTAATTAATTTCACAATGGATAATTACTTCAATGTGATTGATGAGCAAAGTCTGAATGTTACAACGCTGCATACATTTTCCAATTACGCTTACATCTCCACGCGTGCTGAAGGAAACATGAGCAATAATGGAAGATACATCGCGATGTGCGGTTACGATGTGAATTGGAACCCTATAGATTTTTTTGTTTATGATGTTATGCTCGATGCCGTTATCAGCACACTAAACGTAAGCGCAACAGTTTCTTCGTTCGACTGGATTTCAATTTCTCCGCTCGGAAATTTTGTGGTGGTAGATTATGCAGATGAAACAGTGGGTCCCTTTCACGGTGTTGAAGTGTATGACCAGCAGTTTAATGTTATCTGGCAGAAACCTATCGGCTACGGTCACAGCGATTTGGGATTGGACAGCAATGGCATAGAGGTGCTCATCATGGATAAATACGATGGAGATTCAAATCTTACTTACATTAATAAATATAATCTTGCCGATACAAATCAAATTTCCCTCCTCAGTATTTCTCCGGAGTTTGATTTACATGAATCTTGCAGAAGCATGTCGCGCCCCGGATGGGTGTATGTGAGCACGTTTGATTATGTGGGAAGATTAACAGATGACAGCGCCTCATGGCTTCCGTTTGAAGATGAAGTGTTCGCGCTGAAGATGGATGGTTCGGGTTCTGTTCAACGGTTTGCTCATCATCACAGCCGAAGATTCTCTCCTACAACACCCAATTCCGGCAATAGCGTTTATTTTGCCGAACCGCATGCAACAGCAAACAGAACCGGAACAAAAATTTTATTCGGCAGCAACTGGCGGCTGAATATGCAAAGCGACACAAGCGTGGATGCGTACATCTGCGATGTGAGTGCGCTTATTACTTCTTCAGAAAATTTTTCTGTGGAAAATAATAATGAAATAAATATTTATCCTAACCCATCATCTGACGGCTTGTTCAAATTTCAAAGTTCAAGTTTTAAGATTAAGAATGTAGTAATTACAGATATAACAGGAAGAGTTATTATAACTTTGTACAATACACAAGGAATCTTGAACTTAAGCGATGTGAAAAGCGGAATTTATTTTTTAAATTCTAATGACGGAAAGAATGTTTTAAATAAAAAACTACAAGTAATAAAATAGATTATTAGTACATTCGTACCAATTCGTAATTTAGTAGCATGGTAACACAAATCACCAAAGGAGTAAAGATAACGGTACGAACTCAGTTTCAGCCGATGCATTCCCGCCCCGAGATGCGGCACTTTCTTTTTACTTACAAAATCCTCATAGAGAACAGAAGCGAATATTCCGTACAACTGCTTCGCAGGCAGTGGAATATTTTTGATTCGAACGGTGAGCATCGGGTTGTGGAAGGTGATGGTGTAGTTGGCCAACAGCCCGTTCTGACTCCAAACGAAATTTTTGAATATGAATCTGCCTGCAATCTTGTAACTGATATGGGAAAGATGAAAGGTATTTACCAGATGATGCGCATCATTGACAAAGAAAAATTTTATGTAGAGATTCCTGAATTCAAACTTATAGCACCACAACGATTAAACTAAAAACCACAAGCCCCACCTAAATCCTCCCCGAAGGGGAGGACTTTCACGCGCAACTCTCTCCCCTTCGGGGAGAGTTGGAGAGGGGCTTCTAATATTTATATCATGAACGGCACATTCAAAATCCCAGTCGCTGTCAACGAACCCATTAAACAGTTTGAACCGGGTTCGCTTGACAGAGAAAAACTGAAACAAACTATTAAAGAAATGCGCTCGCAGGTTCTTGACATCCCCATGTATATTGGAGATAAAGAAGTGCGCACAGGAAAAAAAGTAGCCCTCACCTGCCCTCACGATCACAAACATATTTTAGGATATTATCACAAAGGAGATAAAACACACGTGAAGCAAGCAATTGCCGCAGCCATGAAAGCAAAAAAGAAATGGGCTGAAATGTCGTGGGAGCACCGTGCTGCCATTTTTCTCAAAGCCGCTGAATTGCTTGCCGGACCCTACCGATATAAAATTGTAGCAGCAACCATGCTTGGACAATCTAAAAATGTTTATCAGGCAGAAATTGATTCTGCTTGCGAAAGCATTGATTTTTTGCGCTTCAATGTAAAGTACATGACCGAAATTTACGCACAGCAGGTTGATTCAACTTCTGCTATGTGGAATCGTTTGGAATGGCGTCCGCTCGAAGGGTTCATCTGGGCGCTCACTCCGTTTAACTTCACCGCAATTGGATTGAACTTAACTTCTTCCTGCGCCATGATGGGCAACACCATTGTGTGGAAGCAATCCAACACGGCTATTTTCTCTGCTTATTACGTGATGGAAGTTTTCCGAAAAGCAGGACTGCCAGATGGTGTTATCAACTGGATTCATTGCGGTGGCGCTGAAACAGCCGATGTGGTTCTTAACTCGCCTGACTTCGGAGGAATTCATTTCACCGGTTCAACAGAAGTTTTCAGAAGTATCTGGAAAAAAATTGGCGAGAACATTCACATCTATAAATCCTATCCAAGAATTGTTGGGGAGACAGGCGGAAAAGATTTTATCATCGGACATAAATCTGCTGACCCTAAGGTTCTGGCAACAGCAATATTGAGAGGCGCGTTTGAATTTCAGGGGCAAAAATGTTCTGCCTGTTCACGAGCATACATCCCTTCTAATCTTTGGAAAGAAGTCAAAAAGATTTTTACCGATGAAATCGCATCTATGAAAGTTGGTCCGACCGAAGATTTAGGAAACTTCATTAACGCGGTGATAGATGAAACTTCTTTCAACAATATCGCATCCTACATTGACCGAGCGAAGAAAGACAGAAAAGACGCGCAGGTTATTATCGGTGGAAATTATGACAAGAGCAAAGGATATTTTATTGAACCAACAATAATTCAGGCAAAAAATCCTGCATACAGAACCATGTGCGAAGAAATTTTTGGTCCTGTGCTCACTATTCATGTATATGACGAAAATAAATTCGAGAAAACTCTTGACCTTGTGAACAATACTTCTCCTTATGCTCTTACTGGCGCAATCATTGCACAAGATAGATTAGCCATAACTCTCGCTGAAAAAAAATTAGTTCATGCGGCAGGAAATTTTTATATCAATGATAAATGTACAGGCGCAGTGGTCGGGCAGCAGCCATTCGGTGGTTCAAGAGCGTCCGGCACTTGCGATAAAGCAGGGCACATGATTAATCTTTTGCGCTGGGTTGCACCAAGAACTATTAAAGAACTTTTTGTTCCTCCAACAGATTACCGCTATCCTTTTTTGGAACCTGATAAGAAACAAAACGGGCATGCCACTGAGCCGAATATTTCTGTAAAGAAAAAAGAGTTGGCGAAAAATTAAATTGCAGCTTTAATCACTTCCACAAAATCTTTTGCGATGAGCGAAGCTCCTCCAATAAGTCCACCATCCACATCGGGTTGAGAAAAAATTAGTTTCGCATTTTTCGGGTTGCAGCTTCCGCCATAGAGAATAGAAATGCTATCTGAAATTTCTTTTCCGAATTTACCAGACATAACAGACCTGATGTAGTGGTGCATTTCCTGCGCCAGCTCGGGAGTTGCATTTTTTCCTGTACCAATTGCCCACACGGGTTCATAGGCGATAACAACAGCGGCCCCATCTAAATCCTCCCCCAAGGGGAGGACTTGTTGTTCTTGCTCCCTTCCCTTCGGGAAGGGTTGGGGATGGGCTTTCTTTATCATTTGATCATTGCTCAAATGAAACAAGCATTCTTCCAACTGGTGAGTGATAACTTGAAATTGCTTTCCCGATTCTCTTTCAGAAAGAGTTTCACCAATACAGCAAATCACAGATATATTATTTTCAAGAGCGAGCGAAATCTTCTTGGCTGCAATTTGATTTGTTTCATTAAAATAATTTCTTCGCTCGGAATGCCCGATGATTACATAATCAATATTAATTGATTTGAGCATAGAAGCGGAAACTTCTCCTGTGTAAGCTCCATTGTTTTCTGATGAGCAATTCTGCGCTGCAATTTTTGTTTCCCATGCCTGCACTAATCCGGCAGCATCGGAAAGAAGAATAAAAGGGGGAGCGATAACGACTTCCGGAAGTTTCTTTTCGGTGCCTTCAAGAAGATATTCTTCTCTTTCCAATAATTCAAACAATTCCACAAGAAGTTCCATCCCTTCCTTGTGGGTATTGTTCATCTTCCAGTTACCTGCAACTATTTTTTTTCTCATTGGAGTTTATATCGAATAAGAGTTTACCCCGTTGGATAAAATCCAATATCCTACGGGGTTTATGTTGGGCTGAAGCCCGTTTGTTCTTCGTTTTTCAGTTGCCACGACCTTAAGGTCGTGGCTAATAATGCAAAATACAGTGCGGGCTTTAGCCCTGATTTTTATGAATTAGAATATACAATTCTTATTCGATATATTGTCTATTGATGTAAATTTATACAATCATTGTAATCTGATTCTCGGATCCAGAATTCCATACACTACATCTACAGTGATATTAATTATCACATAAATAAATCCTATTACCAGAACTCCACCCATGATGATGGGTAAATCCTGTTTGTCAAGCGCATTTACAATTTCAGAGCCGATGCCGCGCCACCCGAAAACATATTCAACGAACACAGCACCCGCCATGAGTCCTGCAAACCAGCCGGAGATAGCTGTAACAACAGGGTTCAAAGAATTTTTAAGCGCATGTTTGAAAATAATGGTGTAATAACTCAATCCTTTTGCTGTAGCGGTGCGAATATAATCCTGCGAAAGCACATCCAGTAATGAACTTCTTGTCAATTGAACTATGATCGCAAGCGGGCGAATGCCGAGCGTTATAGCAGGGAGAATAATATTTTTGATGGAAAGATGCTCTTCGCCAAAATCATCAATGATGTACAAACTTCCTTCGTTGTTCAATCCCGTGCCGGGGAAAATTATGTAGCTGTCAATAAATGGAATCACATGATAGGCAAGATTGATTAAATATCCTGCCATCCAGAGCACAAACCCGATGAATCCATACAAAAGAAATTTATGGATGATGTAATCACGAAGTTTTCCCTGCAACTGCTTTTTCTTTTTCTTATAAATTCCAATTCCAGAACCGATAATTCCTCCGCCAAAAAACAACACCAAAATGACAGCAGGAAAAGGAAATTCTTTTGACCAGAGATAACCAAATGTCATCGCCATTATTAATCCAACATAGAAGGAGGGTCCTGACATTCCGAGCACTGCAAAAAATAATGAACCGGTATCCAGCCAGGTACCTTTTCTCACGGCTGCAAGAATGCCTAAAAGAATTCCAATGACGGAAGCAATGAGCATTGCCGCAAAAGCAAGCACAGCGGTTTCAGGCAGTGTATCGGCAAGAATATCTGAAACAGGTCTTCTGGAAATATAAGAACGCCTGAGGTAAGGAGTCTTCAAGACAAATACTTTAGAAGAAGAAACAGGAAAAAGTTTTATGACAGAAGTGTATTTTTTTTCATTTAAGAAAAAAGAACTTTCCGTATTTTTTGTTTCGTGGATTGATAATGGAGAAATGTCATTTAAGTAAAGAAGGTACTGAACCAATACCGGTTTGTCGCTTCCAATATCCCTGTGAATGGCATCTATCTGCTCTTTCGTTGCGCTTTGTCCAACCATCACGCGCGCGGGGTCGCCAGGCAGAATGTTGAAAAGAAAAAATACGACTGAAATTACTCCCCACATTACCAGGAAACCATAGAACAATCTTTTAGTGATAAATCTTCCCACAAATCTTATTTGATTACACAGATTTAAAATTCATGATTACACCGATAAATCATTTTAAGTATTTTTCTTTTACATCAGAGAATGATGGAAACGAATGATAATGCCACATATCTGCAACAGTTCCTTTTTTCAGAAGCATGAGACCGGGATTGGAACGTATCATTGTTTTTAAAGTTGTTCCGTCAGAAAAATAAAAATCAATATCAGTTCTTGTTTCTTTTTTAAATGATTCAATCAACTCTGCTGAAGAAGTGAGAACAATAATCGGAACGCTGTCTTGCCTGCAAAGCCGGGCGAAGTCATTTATTTTTCCGAAAACATTTTTGTTGGTTTTTTCCAAATCATAACAAACGAGGAAGAAATAATATCCATCGTAATTCAGAATCTGTTCCGTGTAATCACTTCCGTCAGCCGATGTTATGCTAAAATCATGAATAGCGGGTTTGTCTCCTTCTCGAATCACTTTATCTTTCCTGTCAATATATTTGTAAGTGGAGTCAATTGTTTTAATTTGTTCGGGTGTGAGTTCAATTTGTTTGCCGTCCTTTTCATAAATGAAAACCATTTGAATGCTGTCTGTTTTCGCACCTGGCGGTAGTTTCATTCCTTCCTGAATATTCTTTCCAATGGCATAAGGGCGAAAATCTTTTATGGGAAGATAATTGTACGTGTAAAGCGGAAATCCGAATGAAGAGATAGTGAAAATAATCAACATTGTTTTTTCAATTCTTCCGGAGAAAATAGGTCGGATATGGTCTTTCCCAATGAACATAAATACCGTCATCACAAGCATAACGCAATTATTTACAAATTCCTGCCAGGGAGTCATTTTGATTGCATCGCCAAAACATCCGCATTCGCGCACAGCATCAAAATATCCTGAATAGAAATTCAGAAAGGCAAAAAACAAAATCATGAGAAATAAAAGCCAGAGCGTGAATTTAATTTTTGAGCCGATGAGAAGCATAAATCCGAGAAGAACTTCAATGGCGCACATGAAAATGGAAATAAAAAGCGAGAATGGTGTCATCCACGCTGTTCCAAACACTTCCCAGTATTCATTTAGTTTGTAAGCAAACCCCAGCGGGTCGTTTGCTTTGATGAGTCCGGAAAAAATAAACAGCACTCCAACCAGAATTCTGCAAAGTTGTATAACGATCTTCATAGGGTTTACGGTTTACAGTCTTTGGTCTACGGTTAATTCACTCTGTCTTTAAATTTTTGTCCTTTGATATTGGACTGATTCAAATAAGAAATTAATCCAGCAACCATTTTACTATACTTATCAGTTTTGTTATAAAGGTTTTCAAATTCAATTTGAGAAATATATTGATTATCTAATGACCTGTATAATTGAGATTTTAATTCTCCTGCGGAACCTTTCCCAATTGTGAGAAACTGAACAAACTCATTCTTACTTCCTCTGTCAAAACCTTCTGCTATGTTATCCATCATCGAACCAGAAGAAGCACGCGCTTGTCCTCTTAATTCAAAATCCTTAGTAAAATCTCCAACCCTTGAAAGTTGGTAAACTTCCTTAGAAATTTCTCGAGCAAGTTGCCAAGCTTCTATGTCTTCGAATCTTTTAAATGTTGCCATTGTCTTTTGTATTTAACCGTAAACCCCGTAGGAAATAATTCCAACGGGGTAAACTGTAAACAGTAGACCGTAAACCATTATGCAGTTTGATTTTTCTTTTCTTCCAGTTTTATCAACGCAAAAATCGCGTAGTTCATTGTGTCTAAATAATTCGCATCAATTCCTTCAGAGATTAATGTTTTGCCGTTATGATCTTCTATCTGACGCATACGAAGTAGTTTTACCAATATCAAATCCGCAAATGAACTTATCCGCATATCGCGCCACGCTTCTCCGTAATCGTGATTTTTATTTTCCATGAGTGCTTTCGCCAGGTTAGAGAATTTATCAAACATCTTGCCTGCTTCTTCTACCGAGATTTCATGCTGTGTGTCATTAATGAGTTCAATCTGAATCAAACCGATGATGGAATAATTGACAATGCCGATGTAATCAGAGCCAATATCCTCTTTTACTTTTTGAGTACCTTTATCATCAATGGTGCGGATGCGCTGGGTCTTGATAAAAATCTGGTCAACAATGCTCGGAGTGCGCATCACACGCCATGCAGAACCATAATCAAGCATCTTTTTAATGAAAATATCTTTGCACTGCTTTACGACAGAATCAAACTGCTGGCTGGTTTTTGACATAGATAATTCAGTTGCACAAAGTTAAACTTTTTAGTAAAGTAAATCCGAAATTCTAAATCCTAAACTCTA
Organism: Bacteroidota bacterium; assembly: GCA_016213405.1. NCBI lineage: Bacteria > Pseudomonadati > Bacteroidota > Bacteroidota bacterium. Next base: position 4,032 of record JACRAM010000107.1, on the reverse strand, counting down.
AACAAATCTCAATATTAAAATTCAAATATCAAAAACATTGTTTAAAAGTTTAAAGATTTGAATTTAGAATTTGTTTAGGATTTCGAAATTAGAGTTTAGAGTTTTAAAAACATGAATCTTCAATTTAAAAACAAGATACTCGACCTCTCCTCTCCTGCCGTAATGGGAATTCTCAACGTTACTCCCGATTCTTTTTACGATGGAGGAAATTATTTCTCCCTCTCCCTTGGGGGGAGGGCTGGGGAGGGGGCTTTACTTTCTCACGTAGAAAAGATGGTTTTTGAAGGGGCAGATATCGTTGACATTGGCGCCTGCTCTACCCGACCCAATGCCAAAGAAGTTTCGGAAGAAGAAGAATTAAAAAGATTGATTCCGGCAATTCAACTTGTGCGAAAAAAATTTGCTGATGTAATTATTTCTGCCGACACATTCAGAAGCAAAGTTGCTGAAGAAGCCGTGAATGCCGGAGCTGATATGATTAATGACGTTTCGGGAGGAAGCGGGTTTATGTTTTACGGTTTACAGTCTACGGTCTACGGTTCAACAGCCAACCAACCGGAGACCGGAAACCCCGTAGGAAATAATTCCAACGGGGTAAACCGTAAACCGGAAACCAAAATGTTTGAGACAATTGCTAAATTAAATGTGCCGTATGTATTAATGCACATACAAGGAACACCGCAGACGATGCAGAAGAATCCACACTACAAAGATGTGGTGAAAGAAGTGAAGGAATACTTCAAAGAGAAGATTGGAATATTGGAAGGATGGAAGGATGGAAGATTAATAATTGACGTTGGATTTGGATTTGGAAAAACTCTTGAGCATAACTACACGCTGCTTAAACATCTTGCCCAGTTCAAAGAATTTGGTTTGCCAATCCTTGCGGGGCTTTCAAGAAAATCAATGATAAGTAACGCAACAGACCCCTCTCCTTCTCTCCCCAAAGGGGAGAGGAATGCACGCTCAAGTCCCCCCCCTTCGGGGGGCAGGGGGGCTAACGGAACCACCGCTGCCAACACCATTGCATTAATGAACGGAGCAAACATTCTCAGAGTGCATGATGTGAAAGAAGCGAAAGAGGCGGTGAAGATTGTTAATTGTATGAGGGCATCTTGAAATACAGGCAAAGAGTAGAAAGCAGAGAGAAGTGCAAAAAGGCTCTTTGTTCCTTATTCATCGTTACTATTCGTTTCACTGGCAGGCAGCAATTTTTTCTCTTTACGCTCCTTGCTTATCTTTCTGAAAAAATCAATGGCATAAAGAAGCAGTAAGATGAACAACATTACTGCAATCAGGGCAAGGATAAAAAACAGTTCATCGTTTGCGTTTCCTGCCGAGGCATGGCAGCAAAGCGCGGAAAACAAAAACAGAAGGAGAAAAAACTGTTTCATTGCTATTGCAAAGATGCAAAGTTTTTGTCTGTCATTTCGTTATTTCATCAATAGTTACCTGCAATGCAATGGCTATTTTTTTCACCGTGTCTTTGTCCGGGTTTTTACTTTTTCCCTTTAGTATATGCCTGATGGTTGAGAGGCTCAGTTTAGAAAGCACGCACAGTTGTTGCGTTGTCAAATCCTTTTCTTCAAGAAGTTGTTTGAGTTTAGTTGTGTCAATCATTTATTTTTTGTATTTGATGGCAACGCCTTCAACTGTTGGAATGCTCATCAGCGCCCAGGGAATGTAGCTGAACGTTACCTGTATCAGAGCGTCTGCTCCTTCTTTGGCTGCTCTTTGTTTCAGTTTCCGGAGCAATGCTTTTTGCGTGTGAAAGATGCTTCCGCTGGCTTCGATGTAACTGATTTCGTCATACGGTTTGGCGGGCAGGGTGGTCATAAACACTTCCATATCATTGCTGCCGGCTGAGGGCTGAAGGCGGGCGGTGGAGGTGGTAATGCAGGAAGATAAAATGGTGAGCGCGCTTAACAGCAGCGTTGTTTTTTTCAGGGTGTTCATGGCGGTTGGGTTTTGGTTTATGTGCGCTAACGTTTGCGAAAGGTATATATTTTTCTCATCAGTATTTCACCTTGCGGTTTTCGGGTGTAAAAATTCCTAGCAGCCATATTGTATTAACGCAGCCCTGCTTTGCTCTTGATTATATAAACAGGTATCTCATTGTATAACTCATCGAACAGAACATTTGCGCGTTTGTATCCGAGTTCAGCGGCTTTTATTAAATCAAAAAGGGCGGCATTTTTATTGCCGAGTACATGATGGGTGGATGCTCTGCGGCAATAAACAATTCCGTTTTCGGGATCCAACTCTATGGCTTTATTAAAATCGGTAATGGCATCGTCTCTATTACCAAGTTTGAATAGCGTCATTCCCCTTTGCAAATAATAACTGTCATCATCGGGTTTTAATTCAATGGCACGGGTAATATCATCTAAGGCGCCAGCAAAATCCTTCATTCTTATTTTTACTTTGCTTCTTTTTGCCCAGGCTCTGATAAGATTGGGGTTAAGAGCAAGGGCGGCATTAAAATCATTGAGGGCAGCGTTGTAATTTTTTACTTTAAGCTGAATGGTTCCTCTGCTGCAAAGCACCGAAGAAGTGGGATGAAGTTCTGCCGCCTTGTTGTAATCCTGCAATGCTCCCTCATAATCATTGAGCCGCAGCTTTGCATTGGCGCGGTTGGAGTAGGCTTCTGAAAGTTGTGGAGTTAGTTCTATGGCTTTATTGAAATCCTCAATGGCTCCGAGATAATCCTTTAATCTTTGTTTTACAAATCCCCTGTCAAGATAAGCAGTGGGATTATGCTCTGATTCCATGCGGATGGAAATATCCAAATCCTCAAGAGCTTGTTTGTAATTTTTCAACTTTGCTGTTGAATGCCCTCGCTCGGCATACCCTTTGTGTCCTTCGGGAAAAAGTAATATGGCTTGATTAAAATCTTCTACGGCTCCCGTATAATCATTCAAAAAATCCTTTGTAATGCCCCGGCTTAAATATAGATTGGATTCATCGGGCTTTAGTTGCAGCGCAAAGGTGTAATCTTCTATGGCTCCCGGATAATCCTTCACTTTTTCTTTTATGCGCCCCCGCTCATGATAATGCTCATAGGAAGAAGTGTTCAGCCATATCGCTTCATTTATATCCTTTATGGCGCCCTCATAATCATGCAGCTCAGCTTTAATGCGCGCGCGCTGGTGATGGGCATCGGCATAGCGGGGGCTTAACTCCACCGCTTTGTTGCAATCATGCATGGCGCCTTGCAGGTCTTTTAATTTTTCTTTCACCATCGCTCTTTCCTTATAGAGATGTGAAGAAAAAGGGCTGGTTTCGAGCAGTATGTTAAAATCATTAAGAGCGCCTTCATAGTCTTTCGTTTTGAATTTTGCAAGGGCGTATTTGATCCGGTCGGTCATGGGGGCAGTGCGGTAACTGATGTCAGCGCAAAGGTATACATAAAACGGGATAAATTAGTACATTCTACAAGTGGTACAGATAACAGATTTTTTACAGATTTACAGATTACAGATGGCTGTTTATCTGAAAATCTGTGTATATCTGTTATCTGTACCATATATGAAAATGTCACAATTTATCCCGCGCATAGTATAATCAGATTTTTCTGCTCATCAGTATTTCACCTTGCGGTTTTCGAGTGTAAAAATTCCCAGCAGCCATGCTTGGTCAACGCACTCCTGCCGCGTGTGCACTTTCAGCAGTTTATAAATGATGCAGATGCGTTCATCCGCCCATTTTTCTTTAAAGCCGAATTTGTTGCCTATCTGCTCTTTGCTGAGGTGGGTTGCATAGTAAACGAGTATTAAAAACAGCTCGTCATTGAGCGTTTTGGTGGGGTCATAGTTATAGGTATTGCTTTGGGGCATCTCTAAAATTGATGTTTGTGGTTTGTGGTTGAATAGTTTACAGTTTCTTGTTTACTAGAGTTTATTCCGATTAAGGATTGTACATTAAAGCTGCCTTGATACAGATAACAGATTCACACAGATTTTCTGATAAACAGCCAATCCGAACTCTGTAAATCTGAAAATATCTGTTATCTGTACCATACTTTTATACTGT
>JACRAM010000106.1 GCA_016213405.1 Bacteroidota bacterium | reverse complement strand
GCAACAGGCGGTAACAACGCATTTGCGTTATTGCCGCTACAATCTTGCATCGAGTTTTGTTTTTCATATCTTTGCTTTGTGTTTCGGCAGACAATTTTGCGCTTCGTAAATCGGCAACAACGCAATATGCGCGGAACGTTAACTACAATAGCCCGCCTTTTTCAAGAGTAGACAAATAAGTGCTCGGAAGACAGTTCCTGGGGCTCAACAAAAAAAGGCAGGTTCACGGGTGACAGTTGCGCATTTCGCGGACACTTGTGCTGGTTATTCACCGCGACAAATACAAAAGAAAAAACAGCCGGACAGTTCCACAGTCGGCAGACAATTTTGTAGTTCTTTGACCGCAAATCAAAAAAGGCAAATCACGGGCGGACAGCTTTTCTCACGGTTGACCGTTGCGCGCGCCTCGACAGCATAAAAAACATCTCGCAACCCTTCATCGTTGCTTTTAACCAGACAGCAAATAAAAAAAATCTCCGTAGACAGCCAAGCAATAATATTCCGCAAATGCAAAAGAGCTGCACAACTTTTTTATTTTTAATTGTGGAGTGCAACACATTTGCACTTGCTCCATCTCACGAAGAAAAACTATAGATTAAAAATTATTTTCCCCTCCCTTCAAAGCAAATTTATAATTTTGATAAAGCAATTATGTTACGATACTTTCACATATTATTATTTTTCATTCTCATTACTGGGGGAATGGGGCAATCCCACGCTCAGAACAAGACCATTGATTCGCTTCTTGTTCTCCTCAAAAAAGATAAAGAAGACACAAATAAAGTCAACCACTTAAATAAACTCTGCTGGGAATATCAAACTGCCGATAATTACGATACCGCTCTTCATTATGGAAACTTTGCATTGCAATTAGCTAAACAATTAAATTTCCATAAAGGCATTGCAAATACATACAATAATATCGGAATAATTTATAGTATTCAAGGCAACTACACAAAGGCATTGGAAAATTGTTTTGCCTCACTCAAAATCAGAGAAGAAACAGGTGACAAAAAAAGCATCGCTGGTTCTTACAATGACATCGGACTTATTTATAGGAATCAGGGCAATTACACGAAGGCATTGGAAAATTATCTCGCTTCGCTCAAAATCAGAGAAGAAACAGGTGACAAAAAAAACATCGCTGCTTCTTACAACAACATCGGACTTATTTATAGGAATCAAAGCAACTACGCAATGGCGTTGGAGAATTATTTCGCTTCGCTCAAAATATATAAGGAATTCAGTAATAAAGCAGGCATCGCTGCTTCTTATATTAACATCGGAGAAATTTATAGGAGTCAAGGCAACTATGCAATGGCGTTGGAAAATTATTTCGCTTCGCTCAAAATATATAAGGAAATCGGTAATAAAACAGGCATCGCTTCTTCTTACAATAACATCGGAGAAATTTATAGGAATCAAGGCAACTACACAAAGGCGTTGGGAAATTATTTCACTTCGCTCAAAATATATGAGGAAATCGACAATAAAGAAGGCATCGCTACTTCTTATATTAACATCGGAAGCACCTATATGGAAAAAAAGAATTATGCCGAAGCGACCACATATTTATTAAATAGTTTGCAGCTATTCAAAGAAGTAGAAGTAAAGGATGGGATGATGGAAGCATATCAAAGATTATCAGAAGTAAATGAAAAAATGAATGATTACAAAAACGCTCATACATATTATCAACTCTATTCTCAAATAAAAGACAGCATCTTCAATGAAGAAAGCAGCAAGCAGATAACCGAGATGCAAACTAAATACGAGACGGAGAAAAAAGAAAAACAGATTCAATTACTCAACAAAGAAAATGAAGTGAAAGGCGAACGGCTGCAAAAGCAACAAACTGTTCGTAATGCTATCATTGGTATTTCTGGTTTGTTAATCATCGTTGTTGTATTGTTATACAACAGAAGGCAATTAAAGATGAAAAACAGTTACCAGCAAAAAATTAGCGCACAACAAAAATCATTAAGTGAAGAATTATTGAAGCAGGAAAAATTGAGGCTCAAATCAATAGTCATTGCACAGGAAAAAGAGCGAAAAAGAATTGCGGAAGAATTGCACGATGGCATCGGGCAAATGCTTTCGGCCGTAAAATTAAATATTGCTGCATTAGATGACAGCAAAGAGGATGACTATAAAATTCAATACAAAAATGCGATTGAACTGATTGATGATTCTTGCAGTGAATTGAGAAATATCTCTCACAATATGATGCCGGGCTTGCTTGTGAAAAGCGGGTTGATTCCCGCCCTTAACGATTTGGCAGATAAATTAAATCATTCCTATGCTTTGAAAATTTTTATTGAAAGTGATGGAATGGAAAAACGGCTTGATAACGCTATGGAGATACAACTCTACCGCATTATTCAGGAATTATTGAACAACATTATTAAGTATGCACATGCCGCTGAAATTCACATACAGTTGAATCGGAGCGAATCGGAATTAACCTTGATGATGGAAGATGATGGAAAGGGTTTTGATACAACTATTTTGAAAACAAGCGCTGGCAACGGCTGGAATAACATTAATTCCCGCTTGGAAATTCTGAATGCAAAAATAGAAATTGACTCGCGAGTTGGAAAAGGAACAGTGATGTTTATTGAATTACCTTTAACAACCAATACGTAGTATTTCAAAATGAAAAAAGAGAAGAAAATAAGAATAATGTTTGTGGACGACCATCAGATTTTGATTGATGGAATGAAAGCATTACTGAAAAACAATATCCAATTTGAAATTGCGGGTGAGGCAACTCGTTGTGAAAAAGCACTTGAAATAATTCCTCGAATCAATCCCGATATAATAGTTACCGATATAAATATGCCCGAAATGTCAGGAATAGAATTTACCGCTGTCATTAATAAAAAATATCCTCAAATAAAAATTCTTGCTCTTTCCATGTATGGCGAAAAGGGGATGATCAGTGAAATGCTGGATGCGGGTGTGTCGGGCTATATTTTAAAAAACACCGGCAAACAAGAATTGGTAGATGCTCTGCTGAAAATTCACGATGGAGGATTATTTTTCAGTGATGAAGTTTCTGCTGAAATGATGAAAAATATTGCTGAAAAAAAACAATTATCCACCGAAGAACAAAAAGCACATCTCACTCCGAGAGAAAAAGAAATAATTCAACTGATAGCTAAAGAATTTTCCAATAGTCAAATTGCAGAAGCGCTTTTCATCAGCGAACGAACCGTGGAAACACACCGTAAAAATATTTTCCGCAAAACCAATACGAAAAGTTTGGTAGGTCTTATCAAATACGCCATAGAGAATAATCTGACAAATTGATTTTCTTCTCTCACTCTCTTTAACTATATTGCTTTCGCTCTTATTAGAAAGAGGGTTGTGGTAATCCGTGCTAATGGGTATCACAAAATACCCTCCCACTCGGATTGTTTCACAAACATTTCTTCTTCACCTTTGTTCTCAAAAAGCAATACATCAAAAATTCCATCCTATGAAATTGAAAGATAAAAATAAGACAAAAATATTTTTTGCAGTAGCTATCGGCATTGGAATGAACACAAACAATTCCTTTTCACAATCTTCATCTGGTTTTGAAAAATGTTATGGAGATATAAAATCAAATTACGCTTATTCTGCCGAAACAATGAATGATGGAGGTTATATTATTGTAGGACAAACTCCAAGTTCAATTAATCAATATTTAGACATACTTGTTATAAAAACCGATGCAGCAGGAACATATCAATGGAACATGACTTATGGCGGTTCTAAAAGCGATTGGGCATACAGTGTTAAACAAACAAATGATGGCAATATAATTATCACTGGAATCACGATGAGTTTTTTAGACACAACCAGCGGCAATATTTTTCTTATGAAAACTGATACACAGGGGAATATTTTGTGGACGCAGGAATTCGGAGGAGCAAGCAGCGATGTGCCCAATGATGTTATTTCAACTACAGATGGAGGGTTTCTCATTACAGGATATACTACAAGTTTTGGAACAGGCAACAGCGATGCTTACTTAATCAAAACCGATAGCGATGGTAATGCACAATGGACAAAAACTTACGGAGGCACAGGGGCAACTGTTGGTTACAGCGCACTTCAAACTTCTGATGGCGGATACAAAATAACAGGATACTCCTCTAATGCAAGCGCAGGAAATTATGATATACTTCTTATGAAAGTTGATGCAATTGGAAATCCGCTCTGGACAACAGTTTATGGCGGAACTAATGCTGATTATGCGTTTTCAATAAGCCCTGCGCCAAATGAAGGAGCAATTATAAGTGGTACAACTTGGAGTTATGGAAACGGAGACCCGGATATCAATGTAACGCTTACTGATTCGGGTGGAAATCCACTATGGTATAAAGTTATTTCCGGTTCAGGAAATGATTACGGTTACTCTGTTGTGTATTCTTCACCCAATAGTTATATGCTGGCTGGAAAAACCGATAGTTATGGAGCAGGCAGTTATGATGCTTTCCTATGCAAGTTAGATACATTCGGAACTTTTCAATGGGGCAAAACCTATGGCGGAACTCATGAGGACGAAATACGCTCTATGAAACCAACCATGGATGGCGGATTTTTAATGGCTGGCGGAGCAAGAAGCTTTACGCCTCCGCCAAACTATGACCATGAATTTTTTGTTATCAAAACCGACTCATCGGGTAATTCAAATTGCAGCAATGCCATGAATACCGTAGCATTGACAATAGCGCCTGCAATCGGAACTTTTACTCCTGTAATTTCAGCAGGCACAATAGTCGCTCCGCCTCCCGCATTCCAAAGCAGTTTGATTTTTGCATCGGAAACGCAAGCATGTTCCCCCAACTTTGCTCAGGAAGAAAACACAATGGAAAATACAATTACTGTTTTCCCTAATCCCACAAATGGAATAATAGAAGTGAAAGCCCTCAGCGATAGTCATAACAAAATAGAAATATACAATACACTCGGAGAGTGCATTCATAGGTCTTTTACATCCGCATCCAAATCTATAATTGATATCTCCGCACATCCACAAGGTATATATTTCTACAAAATCATTTCAGAAGAAAAAAATATTTCATCTGGAAAAATAATAATACAATAAAATGATACGGCTTCTCTTCGGATTATTGCTGCTTCAATTATCCGTGCAATATACCTACTCCCAACCTGCGTGGCTGCAAGGAATTTCTTCAGATAATCAATTAAATTTTAATTGCGGAGTCAATCCTCAGGTAATGGCTTATTCTCCCGATTCTGTTTTTTGCACATCGGTTTACTGGACTATTGCAAAATATTCTTTTGATACGATAACAAATGTGCAGGCAATGAGAAACTATTACAACTTATGTTCGCCCAATCCTCATTTGATAGGCATCTATAAATCCAGCATAGTAAGCAGGCCTCAAGCCAAACTGAATGCCGTGCCCTCAGAATGTGTAACATGGGAAGATATTGGATATGCTAATCTCACCTCGCAATTCTGGGGTGATACAAATACCCGAATTGTGAATATTGCAGATACAGTTGCAAGTCGGAAATTTGCAAAATTAATTGTAGACCGTTCCTTGGCAGAGTTTCCTAATGCCGACTTTCTTTCGTTAGATAACTTAGGATATGATGGAGTTTTTGGATTTGATTTTGACACCATTTGGGCTCCTCATCTTAGAAGAATAAAATATTATTGTGATTCTGCCGGTTTGCCGTTAGTAGTTAATTATGCTGGCTTCCCTTGCCTCCAATGGAATACATTCCCCTTTCAATATGTGGATGGCATCATGGCTGAGCAACCTGTTGCTAAATATTTTAGAAAAGATACGATTGGAGACCCTTTGGGGCTTCAACTAGTTAATGAATTGCAGGCATATCGCAATGTGCTTGATTCCGGGAAATTAATATTGCTGATTCCAACTCCAACAGGCACTGTGTATAATGATACCATGATTAAAGAACATTTAATGGTTGCTGCCGCAGCCATGCTTGTAAGAAATCCGGGAGACCCGATATTTACTACTGTTTATGGCAGTTGGATATCCTATCCATCTTTTCAATGGTCGGAATTTATTCGATGGCCAGACACGCTTGGAGCGCCTCTTGGTCCTGCCACTCATCAGGGAAGAATATGGCAAAGACAATTTGCATGTGGAACCTTATGGGTTGATTTTTTACATGACAGTGTAAATGTTCAACTGTTGCCTTGCCCTCCCACTTATATTCCCGGTCTTGCAGATAATAATGATGTAATCACTGTTGCTCCCAATCCGGCAAAGGATATTTTCCACCTTCAGTTTAATAAGGAAACAAAAAATATTTCCTGCAAAATATACAACCCGCTCGGTTTGCTTGTACAGGAGCATTTTATACAACGGGCAGAAGAGTCAGAACAATATTCCGTTCCGGTAAATAAACTTTCGCAGGGAATATATTTTTATAAAGTAACATCAGACGAAAAAAATATTTCTTCCGGAAAACTAATCATACAATAAACCTTTTCCAAATGAAAGCAAAAATATTACAATACAGTGTTTTTTCATGCCTGTTGGTTTCATCTGCGTCTGCAAATGATACGCTTACCAAAATGACGAGAAAAGAATGGCTTGGCACCCTCCTTCCTAAACATCAATTTACATTATCCATCGGCTATCCAAAAGCATTTGAGAATTCTGTATTTAATTATCCAGATAGTTTGTCTTCTTTTGAGATAAGCGCCAGACCTGAAATAAGCATAAAATTAGAATATCTTTTACGCGTTAGTGAACGCTTCGCCATAGGAGTTCATTTTTATGAATATCACACATTTTTTAGACATGCTTATCCTTACTATACTTTCCCTAATAATGACCCCAACTTTCCTTTCATATACGATATAGAAGATATTAGCGCAGGTAATCTTGGCTTACAGGGAAGATATTTTTTAAAGCGAAAAGGGGCTCTTTCAAACCTATTGCTATGCCGCGTGGAATGGTTCTTTTTCAGAAATTTTAATAAGACGCACTTATCCTCAGCCGCAAAAGTATGGATACGAGGTATATGGCAGCGGATATAGTTTCGGCACTGGTGCGGGAGTAAGCATAAGGGCATCAAAAGATTTTTTATTTGGAGTAGAAGGTATCGCTTCGTATGGGAAAACTGTGTGGGAGAAAAAATTACATAAGACCTCAGTTAATAACAACTTTAACACTTCCATGTTAGGAGTTTTCTTAAGCATTTCTTATTCATGGGGCAAAAACATAAAACAAACAACAATTCAACAAACTCAAAGATGAAAACAATAAATAGTATAATTATCGCACTGGTTATTTCAACCAATGCATTAGCGCAAACCCCCATCAGTTTTCAAACCTTTCAATCCTATGCCATCGGCTCTCAGCCCGAAATAGTGGCGATTGGCGATTTGAACAATGATAACTTGAATGATGTGGTGCTGGGAACATCAGCATCATTTCCTTCCGATTCACTTTATGATAATAAGATTTTTGTTTTCCAGCAAAACGCCTCCGGTATACTGAATCCCTTTGTAAAATATGACGGGCGATACATTAAGACAATTGATGTTGCCGATGTGAACAACGACCTGCGAAATGATGTAATCATAAGTTTTGGCGATTCAATCGGAATCCTTTATCAAAACTCATCCGGTACGCTCGACCCTTTGCTTGCCTATTATTCAGGAACAAATACAGACGCAATGAAAGCGGGCGATTTGAATAGTGATGGATTGACCGATATTGCAACGGGGCATTGGCAAAGCAATTATATCCGCGTATTTTATCAGCAAACAGCAGGTGGTTTCACATCTTCCACTTATTCAATTACTGCAGCTGGTTACGATGAAATTGAGATTGCGGATGCCACAGGAGACGGAAAGAACGATGTAATTTTAATGCGCGGACAAACTTTTTCAATTGAAAACATAGCCATATTCCCACAAGACCCTGCCGGTGGTTTATTACCGCCTATTTTCAACGACTTGGGCAATATCAATACAAAAGGAGTTGCTGTAGGTGATGTAAACAATGATGGCGCAAACGATATTGTTGTAACGCACGGTGGCAACCAACCCAATACATTTATTTCTATATGGCTTCAGAATGATCCTTCCGGCAATCCTGTTACTTATCCATGCTACGATGCACCCCAGTCGGTAGAAATTGCCGACCTCAACTGCGATGGTTTGAAAGATGTAATTGTGGCGAACGGAGGATGGATGAACATAAGCGTGTATGCGCAAAACACATCCGGCACACTCAACCCTTACCAGTTATTTCCAACTCCCTATTCCCCCTACAAACCGCAGTCATTGGCAGTGGGAGATATAAATGATGACGGCTTGCGCGATGTTGTTCTGGCGGGACAAACTTCCCAGAGTTTGGTGGTGCTGTATAATAATACGTCCTGCACCCCAAACAGCGTTGAAGAAAATACAAATGAAAATTTTCCAATTGTTTTTCCAAATCCGAATAATGGAATTTTCAATATACAACTATACAACGATAAATCTTTGAAAGAAATCAGCATCCAAAACATAATAGGAGAAACTGTTTATCGTGCCAAAACTTTTGATATAGAATTAAAAATTGATGTTGGAGAATGCAATACCGGAGTTTATTTCCTCTATATAAGAACAAAAAATGAAAGTTCGGCCAATAAAATATTTATTACAAGATAAACCTATGTTTAAAAAATTTACTTGTTCGTTGTTTTTTATTTTCATCGCGTTTCTTCTTAGCGCGTCTGATACCATTTTTCAAAGGCAATCGCTTGTGTTTGTGAAAAATAATGGGCAAGAAAAAAGGAATATTCTTTTTTACAGTTGGTTTCCCAAAGGAACTGCCATATATGCTGACAGGATTATTTTTAACGGGGTAGAAATAAAAATCAAAAATCGTAATTCACAAATTATTGTTGAAGGAACAAAACTTCTTCAAGGCAAGTTCAATTACTTCGGAAATATTCCGGCTGCGCCCGCCAAAAAGGAAATAACCGATATTCCATCCTACGGCAACATACTTTATAAAAATATCTACCCTTTTATTGACCTTGGTATTGAAGGAGTGAATAATGGAAAGATTGAACTGATATGGTATGTTTATCCCGGAGGGAATGTGGATGATATATGTCTGGAAGTTCCAGGCGGAAAAATCAGCATGACAGGTGAAAACGAAATTGTAATAACGAAGAAGAAAATTAAAATTACAATGGGAAAAATCTATGCCTTCCAGAAAAATAAAGATAATGCTCAGGAAAAAATCAATGTGCAATACAGAATAAGTAAAAATCACATTGAATACCTTGCATCCAATTACGATAAAAATGCCCAGCTTACTATTGATCCCATAACAACAGCCATTATAGCAAGCAATAATGTGGACTATATTAATGGACTTGCCATTGATGCTTCAGGAAATGTTTTTGCTGCTGGATACACACTTAATCAAGCCACTTTTAACCCATCACGCACTATTTTCGGAACTTTAGGGTCAAATGATGCTTTTGTAACGAAATTTGATAATGGATTAACTATCCATCTTGCCACTGCAATTATATGCGGAAGTGGGAGTGACGTTGCCAACGCCATTGCTATTGATGGTTCAGGAGATATTTTTATAACAGGAAGTACGAGTTCAGCTGATTTTGCACCCACCCGAACGACTTTTGGAACCGCAGGTGGTGCAGCAAATGCTTTTATAACAAAACTTAATAATAACTTAACAACACATATTGCAACAGCCATTATTACTGGTGGCGGAACTGATCTTGCATACGCACTTGCCATAGACGGTTCAGGAAATATTTTTGCGGCCGGAACAACAGGAACATCATCTAATTTTGCACCCAGCCGTACCAACTTTGGCTCATCTGGAAACTGGGATGCGTTTGTTACTAAGTTTAATAATACCTTAACCTCTCATCTGGCAACAGCCATTATTAGAGGAGGAGGAACCGATTATGCATACGCACTTGCCATAGATGGTTCGGGTAACGTTTTTTCTGGCGGAACTACCGATCTTGAAACCAACTTTTCCCCCTCACGAACTATTTATGGAACAGTGGGCGGAAATTCTGCTTTTGTAACAAAACTTAATAATACCTTAACAACACATCTTGCAACTGCTATTATTACAGGAGGCGGAAATGATTACACAAGAGCAATCGCAATAGATGCTTCATTAAATATTTTTATTGCAGGATATACTCTTAACTCCACTAATTTTTCCTCCAGTCGTACAGTATTTGGAACAACAGGCGGTTCATCTGATGCTTTTATTACAAAGTTTGACAATACGCTCTCTACTCATATTGCCACAGCTATAGTTACCGGAAACAGCGAAGATAATGCCTACGCAATTGCCATTGAAGCAGCAACAGGTAATGTTGTTGTGGCAGGATCGGGTAACGCATCAAATGATTTTGCACCCAGCCGCAATGTTTATGGAGTGCAAGGACCCTCATTGGGAATAGCAGATGCTTATGTATCAAGATTTGATAATACCTTAACAACACATTTATCTACAGATATAATTACTGGCAGCAATCCCGACATTGCATACGCACTTGCCATAGACGGTTCAGGAAATATATTTGCAGCTGGAATTACCAATAACTATCTTAATTTTTCTTCCAGCCGTACAGTTTTTGGAACAACAGCAGGAGGAGAATCTTTTATAACTAAGATTGATAATTATTCTTCTTTACCCGTTGAACTCCTTTCCCTCACAGCAAATTGTGAAAACAATTTGGTAAAACTCAACTGGCAAACTGCAACCGAAATCAATAACGATTATTTTACCATTGAGCGAAGCATAAATGGAAAAACATTTGAAGCAATAGGAAAAATGCAAGGCACAGGCAATTCTTCCACCATTCAGCAATATGAATTTACTGACCCCCTCCCCAATGGGGAGGGATGGGGTGGGGCTTTGTATTATCGTTTAAAACAAACCGACTACAACGGCAAGTACGAATACTTCCCACCCATCTCAGTTATCTGTTCTCCTGCTGATGAATGGAATTTGCTCTTACAAGGCACGCCTTTTACCGATCAACTTCTCGCCACACTCCAAAGCCCCGAAGACGGGAATGTTCAGATAGAAATTTCTGACTTATATGGAAAGAAAATAAGCAGTTCACAATTGGGAGTTATCAAGGGGAGTAATTTATTGAGATTGGATTTGAAAAATATTTTACAGGGATTTTATTTTCTTAATATATATAACAACGAAAAACAAATCACAAAAAAGTTTATCAAATTGTGAATTTATTTCTAACACAATGAATAAAATACATCAGAAAAACAAACCTGTTTCATTGAATCAGGATCAGCAAGTTGTAGATGATTATAATTCGGGTATCAAAAGAAATACAATTATTAACAAATATAAAATTACAGATTCGCAATTGGTTACCCTTTTAAGAAATGCAATACATCAGGAAGAAAAGAAACAAGAAAAAATAATTCATGCTCATCCAAAACATTCCTGCAGATACACTCGACCAGTTCATAAAGAAAATCGGATGCAAACACAAAGATTTTTTTAATGCCAACTAATCAATTTTCAAATCTTCAAATTAACACATTAACAAATTAAAATTTATGCCCCTACAAACCCCACGCCCCAAAGCACAATACAACTGCGGACAAGAAGAACTCTATGCAGTCGCAATCCTCGGATGGAATTCCTATCTCGAAAATGTTTCTGACTTCACCAATCATTTAACAACCTACACCACCGCCTACGGCAACGCCCAAATAGCCCTCGTCACTGCCGCAAGCGATATGCCAGACGCACAGCAGCGCGATGAAATCTCAGAATCCTTCCACGTCCTCCTCGAAGATGAAAAAGACAAATGCCTCATCCAATGGCAAAACCTCGAAAGTTATATTCTCCACTCCTTTCCCGAAAAACTTCAAAAAGCAAAACTCGAAGGT